>JALWBF010000204.1 GCA_027016055.1 Archaeoglobaceae archaeon
TTTTTCGATAGCGATGCGGATCTTGTTATAGCTCCGGGGAGGAAGGGCGGAACGAATATGCTTTTAATTAGGGACGAAAGGTTCAGGGTATCTTATCATTACGGAAGCTTCTTCAAGCACGTTTCAATTGCCAAGAAGTTGGGATTGAAGGTCGATATCTTAGATTCTTTCTACGCTAGTATAGATATAGACGACGAGAGCGATCTTCTCGAACTGCTCATGCATGGAAAAGGAAAGAGATCGCACGAGTATTTAACAAACATAGGCTTTAAGGTGGATTTCTCCAAGAAGGATCCGGAATTGATCAGAAGTTAAAGCTTATTGTAAGCTTCCTCAAGCAGTTTTTCCCCTTCCTTAAACTTCTCCACAGCTTTAATAATTAACTCTGCGATGTCCGGTCTCTCATCCTTAATCTTTTCAGCCCACTCCAAATACTTGGCATTATGCTCTCTACTGTGTTCGATCCAGTGCTCCAAAAGATGCTTTAACTTCTCCATACCCTAAAGTTTCCATGAACAACTTAAAATTTTCCACGATAAATACTTATGGATTCGACGCTTGAGAGCATTCATTCTTACATTCATTCGACAAACGTTCAACCTTCTTCAAGAACTTAACCATGTTCCTCCAATGACTCCCCATCCAATACAGCTTTCTGCACCTCTCGCAATACCAAAGCTCATACTTTTTTCTTAGATCTTCTTTAATCCCCTCCCTCCTCATAACCTCCAAAGCTTCATCATCGCTTGGCTTCCGCAACGGTGTATTGCACACGCTGCATCTGTCCATCTTAAGCTCGAATTTTACACCCAACTCCATAACCTCCTTCATCTGCTCCGCTACATCGTCCGATCTGATCAGAAACACTGGCCTGCCTGCGGCTTTTGATCTCCTAAAGAGCTCCTTATCCTTCGTAAGCAAAATTCGATCGGTGTGATTGTAAACCATGAAAGTATCCTCATCTCCGTTAAATTTCAAATCAGCAATGTATAGCGTATCATAACCGGCAATTCTAAGCCATATCGCCAATTTCTTGAGCATTCTATCGCATATAAACTTAAGCTCGCTCAAGCTTTAGCCACCACCTGTGATCCGATTTTTTTATAATTTCGGCTAAATTTTTAGCCGTATCTGTTTTAAATTCAAGGTTCTTCGTGTATTCCATTGCGGAAGGATAGACTTCGGAATACTCCTTAGCCTGCAACAGCAGTTCGAGCCTATCTGCATCCTTCACGAAATCCCTTAACTCCTCAAGATCCTCTATTTTCTCTGTAATCTCCTTTGGTAGCATCTCAAGTTGTTCCCTCAAAACCTCATCGAAATCGACTTCAACATACCTCCTCGAAAGCTTGTGCAGATCCAAAGTCCTTGCCTCGTTCAGATCGTGAATTAAGCCCAAAAAACATGCTTTGCAGGCTTTATCAAAGTCCTTTGTTTCCAGATAGGCAAGGATAAAAGCAATTAAAGCCGTTCTGAAGCTGTGCTCGGCTACGCTTTCGGGATTTTTTATTCCTATCTTAAACCATCCCGATCGTGGAATCAGCTTGAGTATTCCGGCTTCGAATAGAAAGTCGACGATTTCCTGCATGAAGAAGACATGACCGTTAAGAAATTAACGCTTTCGACCAACGATGTATCCGGCGATCGTCATTGCAATTATTCCGATTAGGGATTCGAAGCCCGGAATCTTCGGCAGAGATATCGGCAACCATCCCTTCTTGGGTGTCGGAGTCGGAGTCGGCTTTTGCGTTCTTATTGGAACTGGATTGCTCTTCATCGGTTTATCTATCGCCTTAACGACGATCACCTTGCTCGTAGAATTCGTCAAGCCATCTTCACTTCTAACGGTTAATGTAACCGTATAAGTTCCCGGCTTTGAATAAGCGTGCGTAATGGTAGCCTTGTTCGTTTTAACTACTTTTCCGTCTCCGAAATTCCATACGTATTGCGATGCCGATCCCTTAGCCTTGAACGTAACCTTCTCATTAACCTTCGGATTCTTAGGGCTAAAATCGAAATCCGCTGACGGCTTGACGGTTGATCTGAAGAAGTAAACGAAACCGCTCAAACTTCCGGCTACGACTCTTCCGTTATCTGAAACTGCTACGAAATCTATTTTGTCGTCGAAGTTGTCGTATACCCAAAGCAGGTTTCCGTTTCTATCGAACAGAAACATCTTTTTACCGCTGCTTGCAACGACGAACTTTCCGTTCGGGGATATATCCACCAAAGCCGGGCTTGACATTAGATCTACTCTCCACAGGGTATCGCCTTTCCTATCGAATACGTAAACCTTGCCGTTGTCGCATCCGACCGCTATCGTATCCATGTTGGAAGTCGTAGCCACCGAAATCGGTATTCCTTCGATTACCTTCTTCATGAGCAGATATCCAAACCTGTTGAATACGTATATCGTTCTCAGCTCGCCACCGTTGACCACTATGTAATTACCGTCGCTGGAGATGCGTATGATGAAAGGATAAGCCAGATTCAGCCTGGTGAACCTTCCGATATACCAACCGTTCTTATATATCCAAACCCAATCCTTCTGACAAAAGCTGTATGCATCCTTACTGCATTTGACGAAGAAGTATAAATTACCGAGCATATCCTCAGCTACAACAGTATTTCCGTTATCGCATACGGCAACCTTAGCTACATAGCTGTCGGCTTTATATTCCCACAGCCTATTTCCGTTTTCATCGAAGTATTCTATCTTTTCATCTCCGCACGCAACAACATTTCCGTTTGAAGATACCGCAACCGACGAAACGGCCGAGCCGATATTTCTTTTCCATACCAACTTGCCGTTATCGTATAGGTAGACGTTACCTTTGTTATCGCCGGCAACGATGTATTTGCCATGAATATCCGCACACACCGCCTTTATATCCTTCTTCCAGAGGATCTCACTGGAATTAAAGACGTATAAATTGTTCATGTCACAGCAAACGGCAAAGGTTCCGTTTTCCGAAATCTTCAGATCCTTAAGCCAAAAGTTAGCCTTAAACTTAAAGCTCGGCTCGTTGATCATGACAGCATTGACCGGAACTATTGCGAGCAAAATGATCGCGAACATTAGCGGTTTTCTCATAATGACAGTCGTATTCTGCGAAAATATAAGCTTTGAGTGTATATACATATGCAGATACACAGCGGACCCGCCGGGATTTGAACCCGGGTCAAGGGGTCCGAAGCCCCTTAGGATGTCCAGGCTACCCCACGGGTCCCAACAGTCATTATTCGAAAGATATTTATAAGGTTTTGTGACGGTTTTTAGGGGTTAATCATGACGTTAGACGTTCTTCTCGATGAGGGTAGCTTTTCAGAAATAGGACATAACTCCGGCTTCGGAACCGTTGACGGTCGACCGGTTTGCGTTTATCACTTCAAAGGAATATTTGAAAGCTGTTCAACGGAAGTCGTGGAGTTGGCTTTGAAGACCGGAACTCCGCTGATTGCTATATTCGAATGTGAAGGAATAAAGATATCTCACAGCACCCTTGCGGATTTGGCGAATCTGTTTTCGAAGATATCCATCGCAAGCGGAGTGATTCCGAGGATATCGGTGATGCTCGGCAGCTGCCACGGGATGTTCTGCTATGCCGAAACGGATTTTGTAATAGCCACGAAGGATTGCAAGCTCAGCGTAGTTATGCCGGACATAATAAAGCTCGTCACAGGAAAGGATGCCGAGGTTGAGGGAATAAAGCATGCAAAGACCGAAAACGTTCACGTCATCGCTGAGAGCGATGAGGAAGCCATGATGCTTGCGAAGAAGCTTTTAAGCTACCTACCTCTTAACAACATGGAAGATCCGCCGATTGCTGAAACGAACGACGAACCTTCGAGAAGAACCGAGCAGGCAGCAAGCGTAATACCGCAGGATGCCCACTCGTTTTACAACGTTAAGGATGTCATCAAAGATGTCGTCGATGATGGAGATTTCTTCGAGATTCAGCCCGATTTCGCTCAGAATGCAGTGGTGGGCTTTGGAAGGCTGGACGGCGTTACCGTTGGAGTGGTTGCAAACAACCCGATGTTTTACGCCGGTTGCTTGGATCTGAACGCTGTAAAGAAGATCGCAAGGTTCGTCAGGTTCTGCGACGCTTTCAACATCCCCATAGTTACTTTCGTCGACACTCCCGGTTATTTGCCGGATAACCAGCAAGAGCTTTCCGGATTGCCTTACTACGCAACGAAGCTCATGCAGGCTTACGCTGAAGCTACTGTGCCTCTGATCACGGTAATTCTTAGAAAAGCCTACGGAGCAGCATACATAGCAATGGGTAGCAAATTCGTCGGTGCGGATGTAGTCTACGCATATCCCAACGCTGAGTTTGCGGTAACTGACATAGATACGGATGTAAGGCTTTTATACGGCGAGCTTAGCGAGGAGGAAAGAAGGAAGAAGCTTGAGGAATACAGGAGATGGGAAGCGAACGCAAGCAAGGCGTTGGAGAGAAAACACATAGATGCAATAATAGATCCGCAGTGGACGAGGAGCAAAATAATCAACGCGTTGAGGATGCTTGAGACTAAGAGAAAGAAGCTACCGCCGAAGAAGCACGATACCTGAGGTGATTCCATGTCGCCGGAGGAGTTTTTAGCCGCACTTGCTGCAATTCACAGGTATTTGAAGGATAAGAGGGAGATGCCTAACGACATTGTTAGGGGTGTCAGCTACTGGAAAGCTGTCGCAAAGATTAGGGGATTGCTATGAGATACGTAGTGAAGGTTTTGGGTAAGGAGTATGAGGTTGAGGTTGAGGAAGTCGATAGAGGTGTTTTTGAAGTATCCATTAACAATAAAAAAGTAATTATAAAACTTGAAAAATTAAAAGGGTGATGGCGTTGCTGGAGGTTATGATTCTTAGCTTTGGAGGGCAAGGCGGAGTTACGGCGGCAAGAATTCTTGCAATAACAGCTTTAAATGAGGGAAAATTCGCTCAGGCTATTCCCCAGTTTGGAGCCGAGAGAAGAGGGGCATTGGTTAGATCGTTCCTGAGAATTTCGGATAAACCAATAAGAAGGCACTCATCCGTTAAAAATCCGGAGATCGTTGCCGTATTTTCCGAAAAAATTCTAAAAATCGCCGAAGTTAAGGCTAATACGGTAATAATTAACTCGAAGCAACCGGTGCTTGAGAACTGCAAGGTGTTCTATGTTGACGCATCTTCCATAGCTCTGGAGCTCAACCTGATCTCAGCCGGTTGGCCCATCGTGAATACCGCTATGTCTGGAGCTATGGCTAAGGTTTTGGGATTCTCTTTCGGATCTCTTAAGGATGCGATAGAGCAGACGTTTTCCGGAAAGTTAGCAGATTTGAACGTTCAGGCTGCTAAGAGAGCCTATGAGGAGGTGAAAGAATGGAGTGCATGATAGCTAAGCCATCCAAAGGTTCGGCCGGAAAAACCGGACTCTGGAGAACATTTAAGCCGATTTACGATGAGAGCAAGTGCAACAACTGCCTTCTATGCTGGCTTTACTGTCCCGAAAATGCCATAGACGTTTTGAATGGTAAGATATCGATAGATTACGATTACTGTAAGGGTTGCGGTATATGTGCGAAGATTTGTGCCAAGAAAGCTATAGAAATGGTTAGGGAGGAGGAGGTATGAAGAAGGTTCTCACCGGAAATTATGCAGTTGCGGAAGCTGTAAAGATGGCGAAAGCCGAATTTATTGCAGCTTATCCTATCACACCTCAGACGACGATAGTTGAAAGATTGGCCGAGATGGTTGAGAAAGGAGAGCTGAATGCGGAATTCGTGAGGGTTGAATCGGAGCACTCGGCTTTGGCTGCCGTTTACGGTGCCTCAGCAGGCGGTTTAAGGGCTTTCACGGCAACTTCGAGCCACGGATTGCTTTACATGTATGAGATGTGCTGGTGGGTTGCGAATTCGAGGCTACCGGTTGTTATGGCTTTGGTCACCAGAACGATCGGACCCCCTTGGAACATTCATACGGATCACACCGATCTGCTCACGCTGAGGGATTCCGGCTGGATTTTGGCCATGTCTGAAAACGCGCAGGAGGCTTTCGATCTGACCTTAATCGGATTTAAAGTTGCCGAGCAAATTGATTTGCCTTTTGCAGTCGGATTGGACGGTTTTCAGGTAAGTCACACGGCTGAGGTTGTTGATATTCCGGAGCAAAGCGAGATAGATAGATTTTTGCCTGAAAGGAGAAGGGATAAGCCTTTCGTTATTGAGCCGGGCAATCCGATTACAGTTGGAGGCTTAACTGCAAATGAGTGTGCGATGATGCTGAGGCACGACATGAATAAAGACATGGAGAAGGTAGGAGATTTGGTCAGAAATGCCGGCTATATTAGAGATTACGACTTAGTTGAGAGATACAGATTGGATGACGCAGAGTATGTAGTTATAATGATGGGTGCCTGGTGCGGAGATGCGAAGGAGGCTATAGATATTCTTAGAAACGATGGAGTTCAGATAGGAATGCTGAGGTTGAGATTCGTCAGACCGTTTCCGGCTGAGGAGATCGCGAAGCTGGATTGCAGGAAGATCTTAGTTGTGGAAAGGGATTGCTCGATAGGAAAGGGGGGAATAATTGCAACCGAAGTTAAATCCGTGGCAAGTTCCCCCGTTCAAAGCGTCATGGCTGGGCTCGGCGGAGTTGATGTTGGAGTCGAGGATTTCGTTTCGATGTTCAGGGGATTTGTTAAAGGTGAACTGGGAGAGTGGTGGTTGTGAGGATCAAGGATCTGCCTAAGGAGAAGTTCCTGTTGCCCGGAAACACATCATGCCAAGGATGTCCCCATGCACTCGGCTTAAAAGCTTTGGGAATGGCTTTGGGCGATGACGTCGTTTTGATCGTTCCAGCCGGTTGCACGACGATAATTGCCGGAAGCAGAGATAAATCCGCATTCAAATTCCCGTGCCTTCACGTCCCGTTCGCTTCTGCTCCAGCCGTTGCAACCGGCTTGGGTTCAGCCTTCAAAAGATTGGGGAAAAAAGGTATTCCTGTCGTTTGGATGGGTGATGGCGGATCGGACATAGGTTTCGCAACTCTGAGCGGGGCTTGCGTTAGGAAGGATGATATGATCGTTATAGTAAGCGATAACGAAGCATACATGAATACCGGAATTCAAACGAGCGGAACCACGTTTTGGAAAGCTAAAACTACGACATCGCCGATGGGCAAAAGAGAGGAAAAGAAGGATTTGGCTTTGATAATGCTAATGCACAAGGCTGATTACGTTGCTACGGCAAGCGTCGGATACGTTCAGGATTTCATTTCAAAGCTAAGGAAGGCGAGCGAAATTGACGGATTCAGGTTCATCCATCTGCACAGCCCGTGCCCGCCGGGTTGGGGTTTCGACAGCAGCGAAACGGTAGAAATCGCGAGATTAGCCGTGAAATGCGGAGCTTGGATTCTCTGGGAGTTCGATGGGAAGTTTAAGATTTCACCGATAAGCAAGCCTTATGCGGATAAAGCTAAGAGGGCTCCTTTGACCGAATATTTGAGAAAGCAGAGGAGGTTCAGGCATCTCAGCGATGAGGACATCGCGGAAATAGAAAGGAGAATTGATGAACAGTGGAAGGTAATCTTAGCTCTTGAGAGTGTGTTTTAGCCTCTGTGCTCCGATCTCATCATTTTTCAGTGGGCAAGGGTTTCTTCATCGGCATTATATCAAAAGGATCATAAATCAAAAACGCTACGGTGATTCGATGCAACTTAGAGATAGGTATATACTGGTTATCATCTTAGCCATCGCCGTAGCGACGAGATTGTTCATGCTAACTGCAAGACCGATGGATCACGATGAGAGCATACATGCCTATCTGAGCTACGTTTTGCTTAAGGAACATTCATACAGATACGATCCAGCCTTCCACGGGCCGTTTCTATACTTCGCCACCGCCGGACTTTTCTGGCTTTTCGGCGATTCGGAATTCGTTGCAAGGTTAACTCCTGTTATATTCAGCCTCATTGCAGTTTTCGTTGCCTTTAAGTTTAAGCGATGGATAGGAAAGGGGGCATACGTCTTCACATTCTTAATGCTTTTCTCCCCCTCGATTCTGTATTATTCTAGATACCTGAGAAACGACATGATCTTGGTCGGTTCTTTTTTAGCCGTTATCTACTGCTACTTCAGATATTTGGAAAGCAAGAAGGAGAGATTCGTGTATCTGGCAGTTTTGTTCTTCAGCATAATGATATGTTCGAAGGAAAACTCATACATATACCTCTTCATCTTCGTCAGCTTTCTCATTTTGCACGGATTGTTTTCTCAGGGATTAAGCTATTTGAAATCCAAGTTCCTCAGCTGGGATGCCAAAAAGGTTAGAATGATTACGATTTCCTTGATAATATTTCTATCCATATTCATACCGCTATACTCAGCCGGATTTACGGATTGGACAGGCTTAAAGAGGGCAACGGTTGGAGCTGTGGAGTATTGGTTGAAGATGCACGAAATGAGAAATCATTGGAAGCCGATATACTATTACTCCGTTCTGCTCTTATGGTATGGATTCATGCCTCTATCCTTGGCATTGATATCAATTCCGGAATTTATAGATCGTTTTAAAGCAAGGAAACTGAGCAAATTCGAGTCGTTCGTTCTTTATTGGATGGTTATGACTCTAATCATCTATCACGTTCTTTCCCATAAGGTTCCTTGGCTCTTGGTTCACATCGTAACTCCGATGGCTCTTTTCGGCAGTCTATACATTGAAGAGCTCGATAGGAAAATTGTATTTCGAAACTTCAAAGCATTCAGAGTTATATTAGCCGTGCTCATGATTGCAACCCTCTACACATCGTTTTACGTCACATACATCGACTACAACGATGCTGTCAACCAGCTGTTGATATACATCCAAGTCCAGCCTTCGGCGGTTAAGCTTGCAAACGAGATAATCTACCTCTATAAACACAACCATTCAATAGTCGTTTACGAGCCGACGAACGATTACTGGCCTCTTCCGTGGTATCTTAGGCACTATCCGATTCCCTTCATGAGTCACGGAAACTTCGGAAGCTTCGAATACGTCGTAACTTCCGAAAGGGAGATGGGAGTCGTGAAGGGGAAGGTTTTGGGAAGATACGAGATCAGACCATTCTATTACATGATCTTAGTCAAGATGCATTAGGATGTATCTGTTTTCAAAATCAAGCTGATCAAATGCTATCAATCTCGAAATACTTTCCAATCTGCCCAAATCGTGGGAAAATTTGCTGAAGAATTCCATTACTGCTTTGCCGAATTCTGTCTTCGTTCCTTTTTCCCTAACGAACTTATAGGCGTTGTAAGCCGAAACGAGTAAGTTTAGAACGTTCAAAATAAGCTTGCAGCGATAAATCTTTTGCGTTCGAGCATCCAATTGTTCGTAAAGTTTAATTCCAATTGAAATAGCCTTTGAACAGCCTACTGTGCACGGATAGAAGTTGGATGTGAAAAATGCGAAGTATTCCTGAGGCAACTCATGGGGAGGATTGGAGAAGTAGCTTAGAGTGTCTTTGAAGATACCGGATTCCAAGCAATCCAAAATCGTTACGGTTTCTGGAGGACTCGATTTTCCCAAGAAGCTTTTTTTCTTGAGCTCGATGAAATTAGATACGCAACATTCCGGATAGCCCAAAATTTCCCCCTCGATCCTGCTTATCTTAAGCCTGTCCTTGATCGATCTCTCCCTTACGGCTTTAACTTCCAATGAAGCAATCCTCTCAAGCTTCCTTTCGATGACCTTTCTTTTCTTCGACCTGCAAACGTAAACTATCAGATCGGGGGCAATTTCGAAGCTCAGAACCCTGCTTAAGATCGAAGGAGCTACGATCACATCCAACCCCATCTTTGTCAGCTTGGCGTAATCTTCGCTCTTCCTTATTTCGGATTCGGCAAATCTCTTAGCATACCTCGGATTTTCGAGAACGAGCGACCTAAATTTGGCAATTTCCCTAAAAGGATGGATAGGCATGATGCAGTCCGTGAGATTTGCCCTAATCCTTTCGATTTCGATGTAAAAAGCCGGATTGCTCTCCATTTTTGGAGATTAAAATCAAAAGATTTAAAACTTTTTTAGATAATTTTGAATCATGAACATAATTTTATTGGGTGCTCCCGGAGCGGGTAAGGGGACGCAGGCGAAGAAGATAGTTGAGAAATACGGAATCCCGCACATAGCAACCGGAGACATATTAAGAGAAGCTGTTGCGAAGGGGACTGAACTCGGAAAGAAGGCTAAGGAGTATATGGACAGAGGTGAGCTCGTTCCGGATGAGATCGTAATCGGAATAGTTAAGGAAAGAATACAGCAGCCGGACTGTGAGAAGGGATTCCTTTTGGACGGTTTTCCGAGAACGATAAAGCAGGCTGAAGCTCTCGATGAGATGCTTAAGGAGTTGGGCAGAAGCTTGGATGCGGTAATTTACATAGATGTTCCTGAAGAGGAGGTAGTAAAGAGGATAGTAAACAGAAGAACGTGCAGAAACTGCGGAGCCGTTTACCATCTAATCTACGCTCCTCCGAAGGAGCCGAACAAGTGTGACAAGTGCGGAGGTGAGCTTTATCAGAGGGATGATGACAAGGAAGAGACCGTAAGGCAGAGGTTCAAGGTTTACATGGAAAATACGGCTCCGCTGATTGAATACTACGAGAAGAAGGGAATACTATACAAAGTGGACGGAACTAAGAGCATTGAAGAGGTCTGGCAGCAGATAGATGCGATTTTGCAGAAGATTGCCAAATAATTTTTTAAATATTTTCAAATAAGAAAGCTTAAATTTGAGTTACTCATACTTTGCTTATGCCCGGTATCGTTCCTCATAGACATTGCATCGTTTGCGGAAAGGCTATCGAGCCTGATCAGACCTTCTGCAGTGATGAGTGCAAAAAGGCTTGGGATAAGGAAAGAAAAAGGCAGAGAAATTTTACGATATTTATGTTCCTAATATTTCTGGGACTGCTGTTCATACTGATGCTTTCTACGCCCCGCTGATCACTCGATCTTTATCTTTTTGCCCTTCTTTTCCGGATACTTCTTCTTGAAGACTACCTCAAGAACTCCGTTGTTGTATCTCGCTTTAGCCGATTCCGGAACAACCTCGCAAGGCAGTTCGACGATTTCGTGGTATCTCCTGTTCTCACCCTCAGCCCTGATTTCAAGAGTCTTCTCGGTAGCGTTTAGATCGATGTCGTCCTTCTTAACTCCCGGCATCTCCGCAATCACCTGAACCTCATCGTCTGTTTCGATTACATCGATTAACGGTTTCCTTTCCTCAATGCCCTCACCGACGGTTGGCTTCGTTCCGAATTCCTTTATCTCCGGCTTGCCGTCCGGTCCTATCCTTATCGAGAAACCTCTGACGAAGGGTCTTACCTCTCCGCTCGAAGCCGTTCTGAAGAACTCGTCGAGATCCCTCATCATCCTTTCGAATATTTCGTCAAATATCTCGAACTCCCTTCCGAAGAACTCCTCAAATATGTCGTCCCAATCCCTCTCCTTCCTCCTTCTCCACCAAACCATTCCTATCACCTCCAAAATAAATTAAATTAAGCATACATCTTGTGGAAGCTCTCAACGATCTCCTCATACCTCTTCAGATCATCCTGCGTCAGGCTCGGCTTGACCTTATCCAATGCCTTCCTGAAGTGCTCCTTAGTAATTCTGATCTTCTTCGCTATCTCCTTTACCTCCTCTTTACTCATTCCCGGCTTTATAGCCTCTCTTATCGCGAGCATTCCAGCCTCTCTGCATACAGCTTCTATATCCGCTCCGGTGTAGTTTTCAGTTCTTTCCGCGAGCCAAGTTACGAAGATGTCCTTCAGCTTCTCCTCGAGTTCCTTCCTTATCTCTTCAGGCACCTTTTCTATGTCGAATTCTTCCGGCTTAACATTCTCAAGCGCCTTGATCTTCTTCTCATCCTTCAGCTCCTTCTTCAGCTCTTCTATAGCCTTCTTAACATCATCCGCATCGTATCCCAACGGCTTGCCCCTCAGATGTATTCTGAATATCTCCTTTCTTGCCTCCTTGTCCGGCGGTGGGATGTAGATGTGCCTTTCGATTCTGCCCGGTCTCAGCAAAGCCGGATCGATTATGTCCGGTCTGTTGGTGGCTGCGATTACCACCACATCCTTAAGCTCCTCCAAACCGTCCAACTCCGTTAGCAGCTGGCTGACGACCCTTTCAGTTACATGCGAATCCGCACCCATTCCTCTTCTCGGTGCCAAAGCATCTATCTCGTCAAAGAAGATTATGCAAGGTGCAACCTGCCTCGCCTTTCTGAACATCTCCCTTACGTGCTTTTCGGAGTTGTGTAGCAGTATACCGCAACCGCTTAGGAAGTTGTGCCCTTCCTTAACCTCTACAACATCGTAAACGAATAAGTCGTCCCTATCTACGTATCTGATCTCCTTTATTCTGTCGAAGTAAACGTCATCCAAGGACAACTTCTTCAAAGCCTTGAGAACAACTCTGTCAGAATAATACTCGACTTCCATGTGCGCGTAAACCTTCCCCACAAGCTCCGACGGTATATCCTTTCTACCTCTTGTCCACTTCTTGCTTTCGACGAACTTCCTCAGCTTCTCATTCTTGTCGTTCTGAATGAATCCTATCTCCTCAACGAAAATCTTTAGCTGTTCCGCTCTGCCTATTATCACTCTGTATTCGCAGTTGCCGGCTCTGTTAATTCTTTTCTTTAGCCTTGCAAATATTCCGAACATCGATAGGGCAATCAACAGTTCGTGTGCAAGCTTCTCGCTTACCGTCACGGCTTCAATTGAGGCTGTTCTCTTGTGATCTCTGAGATTAAATCCGGAGAAGTAACCTTTAAGCAGCTTAGCCAACAGATCCTTTCTCAAAGACAATGCCGGTTCTATCGTCTTGTTCTTCGCACCGACTCCGAAAAGTCTGCAGAGATCAACCAACCATTCCGTTTTTATCCAATAGGAACCATCTTTTTCGTAATACTTGCCCTCCAGTCTCTCTTCCTTCACTATTCTCTCCAAAGTTTCAATTATTTCTCTCGATTTCGTGTGAATTCTAAGGTAATTACCGTTTACATCGCCTTCTGCAACGTAAAGACCTAAAAGCAGCGCTATGTTCTCGTTTATCTTTGCGTTCCTTATTTCATCTTTATCTCCGCACGGAATTCTGTTCACTAGAACTATCCAGTCCCCCTTCCTTAGTTCTGAAGTTGGAACGGAAACTATCCTTCCATCTCTTACTGTGAAGATCGAGTGATCCGTCGTAACCTTTACGCTCCTACCGGAGTTTGTTAAAATCTCGACGATTGGTGATCTCCTTAGATGCTTCGATATCCTCTCTATCTTGGACCACCTGACCTTTCCGTCAACTACCGAAACAACCTCTATTTCGCTACCGTTCAGCCATTCCTCGTAAAGCTTCTCGATCTCTTCCAATCTTACAACCCCGTTTACCTTTGCAACCACCTTCTCATCACCGGTTATCGATTCACCAACCCACTTGCTTAATAGCTCCGGTCCCTTAACACTTATGAAGTTCGCATTAGCCTCATTTGCAACAGCCTTGGCAAGCAGAGTTTTTCCAGTGCCCGGTGGGCCATACAACAGAATACCCTTCGGCGGTTTGATGTTCAACGTTCTGAACAACTCCGGATACTTAAGAGGCCACTCCACAGCCTCCCTGAGTTCCTGCTTCGCATGCTCCAAGCCTCCGACGTCGTTCCAGGTAACCTTCGGAACCTCAACGAGCACCTCCCTCATCGCAGAAGGCTCTATGTTCTTCAAAGCCTCAAGGAAGTCCTCCATTGTCACTTTCAGATTTTCAAGAACCTCCTCGGGAATCTCTTCAGCTTCCAAATCGATTTCGGGCAAAACTCTCCTCAATGCGTGCATCGCAGCCTCTTTGCACAGAGCAGCCAAATCCGCTCCGACGAAACCAACTGTGAGATCGGCGAGCTGATCCAAGTCGACATCGTCAGCAAGAGGCATGTTCCTCGTATGTATCTCAAGAATCTCCTTTCTTCCTTCCCTATCTGGAACTCCGATTTCTATTTCCCTATCGAATCTTCCCGGTCTTCTCAAAGCCGGATCGATCGCATCCGGTCTGTTCGTTGCACCGATGACGATTACATCCCCTCTCGCCTCCAATCCATCCATTAGCGTAAGCAACTGAGCGACGACCCTTCTTTCAACTTCTCCAGTTACCTCTTCCCTCTTCGGAGCAATCGAGTCTATTTCGTCTATGAATATTATCGAAGGAGCGTTTTCCTTGGCTTCTTCGAATATCTCTCTTAACCTTTGCTCAGATTCTCCGTAGTATTTGCTCATTATCTCAGGACCGCTGATGCTTATGAAGTGGGCATCTACTTCATTCGCAACAGCCTTCGCTATTAGGGTTTTTCCGGTTCCCGGTGGGCCGTAAAGAAGAACTCCCTTAGGCGGATCTATGCCGAGCCTCTGGAATAGCTCTGGATGCTTCAAAGGAAGCTCTATCATCTCTCTCACAAGCCTTAGCTCCCTCTTTAAACCGCCGATGTCTTCGTAAGTAACGTTCGGAACGTTCCTCTTAACCTCTTCAACCGGCTTTTCTTTGAGATCGATTACCGTGTCTCTGTTCACGATCACAACACCCGTAGGCTTGGTGGATACGATTACAAAGGTTAGGACGTGACCGAAAACTTCGACTCTTATCTTTTGACCCCTCTTAACCGGACGACCCTCAAGGAGTCTTAGCAGATAAGTTTCTCCTCCCATGAATCTTATCGGCTCTGTTGGTGCGATAACGAGCTTTTCAGCCGGCTTGGCTTCAACCTTCCTGATCCTCACTTTGTCGTCTATCCCTACTCCTGCGTTGCTCCTAAGGCTGCCATCTATCCTTATTACCCTCTTCCCTCTATCCTCGGGATAACCGGGCCAAACTATAGCTGGAACGGCGTTCTTGCCTATTATTTCAATTATGTCTCCGCTCTGCAGTCCGAGTTCCTCCATCACTTCCGGATCAACCCTCGCTATGCTTCTACCCACATCTTTATAGTAAGCTTCAGCAACCCTCAGCACAGCCTCCTTCTTCTCCTTTTTGTTGGTCATAATCTGTCACCTCACTACAATTATCATAATAACATGTGGTATATATAGCTACCTGATCCTCCAGATAACTTCACTCCCAACAACGATCCTTTCAACCAAACCTTTTCTCTCCAAATTCTCAAGCGTTCTCTCAACTTCAATGTAAGGCAATCCAAGCTCGTCGGCGAGTTGCGGAACCTTATTTAATCCCTTAGCGAGTCCGAGCAAAATAAGCCTTTCAAAGCTGTCGTCGGAAACCTTTTCTATTTCATCGATTATAATTTCAAATAGCTCGTTGATCTTGGAGTTAATCGCGCTCTGGAGTCTTGAAAATGTTTTCTGAAGCTCTTCAATTTTGTTGAGCATCTTGCTTACGTCCGAAAGACTTCTAACTCTGAAATCGAAGCTCTTAACGATCTCCAAGATTTTCTCAAATGCTACATCGAATTCCGCTCCGTTTTCTGTCGTTATATCCGCGTAAAATCTGTGCGGTGTTATCGAAATCTCAAGTCTAATGTTCTTGTCAATGTAGTAGTATCTTCTTCTTCCCTCCTCAAAGCTCTTGATAATTCCAGCCTTTTCGAGCTTCTCCAAGTGCTCGAGCACGGCTTTTGGAGCCATTTTTAGGGAGTATGATATCTCACTAACGTAGCACGGCTTCTTGGCTAACAGCGACAGTATTCTCCTCCTACTCTCGTTTCCCAGCACCTCCAAGATCGTATCTATGTTCATACGATCACCTTTGATTATCATTGTAAAGTTACTAACATTTGGTTAGCGGATGATTATATAAATATTTCGATGGTGGTGGCAATATTATGGAATAAATTTATTTTAAATATATGTCCTTTTTTTCTTCCACAATTTTCTTGACAAGCTTTTTAACAAAATCAACTGTTTCTAAAGAGTTCACATCATTCAGGGGAACCCACTTAGCATCGAGCGCATCGCTGTTCGGCTTTAAGTTCCCTCCAACGACGTCGGCAAAAAAGTCGATGATTACGTAGTGAAATCTAATTTTTCCGTTCTCTTCAACGATCTCCTCACTAACGCAAGCAACATCTCCGACTTCAACCTTCAGTCCGACTTCTTCTTCAACCTCCCTCTTCAGAGCCTCGATCAGGCTTTCGCCGACCTTCACGATTCCTCCGGGGATCGACCACATATACTTGTTCGGTTCATTTCCCCTTTTGACGAGTAGGATCTTTCCGTCTCTGATTATCACAGCTCCAACGCCCACAACCGGTTGGGTAGGATACTCGCGCATCCAAATCGATGTTAATTTTAAAATATAAAACGATTTTTCAGCAAACGTTAAATATTCCAATGCCTATCTACTGTCATGGCAAAGAAGAGAAGTGCCGAAGCTCCGCCGTTGATGTCGTCAGCCGGTATAATGAGATACTTTGAAGAGGAAAAATCTCTTATAAAGATTAGCCCGAAGAGTGTGGTGATTTTCGGACTTGTAACGGGTTTCTTAGTGATAATACTTAACGTCTACTACGGGCTATGGCCATAACATGCCGGAGATCGTGTTCGTTGGAAGATCGAACGTTGGCAAATCTACTCTGTTTTCCCAGCTTTTTGGTGTGAAGGTTAGAAAGGGAAAAAGGCCCGGAACAACCATCAAGCCTAATCAGATAAAATTTAAGGATCTGCTAATTACGGATCTGCCGGGCTTTGGATACATAGCCGGAGTTAGCAGGGATTTTAATGAGAGGGTTAAGGACTTCATAGTCCGCTACATCGAGGAAAATGCGGACAGAATAATGGTTGCAGTTCAAGTTATAGATGCAAAGTCTTTTTTGGATGTCGTTGAGAGGTGGGAAAGAAGGGGAATGATTCCAGTAGATGTTGAGATGTTCGAGTTTTTGAACGAGTTTGGCTTCGATGTGCTGATTGCGGCTAATAAGATGGATAAGGTTGAAAATCCGGATGAAACTTTAAACGGAATAGTTGAAAAGTTGGGAATGCAACCGCCTTGGTATCTCTGGAAACACGTTGTATATCCGATCTCAGCCAAGAAGGGAGACGTTGACAATCTGCGAGAAGGCTTAAAAAAGATCTTTGTAAAATACAAGAGGCATGACCTAATCCCGGTTTTAAAGAAAAAGAGGGGTTGAAGTTTACGAGCTTAAGGGGTTTTGGACTGGGATATAAAAAACTTCGAACAAAAATGTTAAGATATGTTGCATAGACCTATCATGGGATGCTTACAGACAAGCTTGCGGAACTGAAGTTCGAGTTGGCTGAGACGTTCGTGCAAAGGGAAGCCGAGATAACGGCTGTATTATCTGGCTTGCTTTCTGGCGAGCCGGTAATATTGGTGGGAGAAGTGGGAACGGCTAAAACGGCTTTGATAGAAAGGTTGGCTAAGATGATCGATGCAAGATACTTTTACTATCTCCTAACCCGTTTCACAGAGCCGGATGAGCTCTTGGGCACTTTGGACATCAACGCACTTAGGGAGGGCAAATACGTTAGAAGGACGGAAGGAAAGCTTCCTCAGGCGGAGATAGTTTTCTTGGATGAGATATTTAAAGCATCTTCGGCTATCAGGAACATACTGCTCGATATAATCCTCAACAAGCGTATTTTCAGCGACGGTGTTTACATCCAGCTCCCGATGCTTGCTTTATACACAGCAAGCAACGAGATAAGCACGGACATAGAGGACATGGCTTTCTACGACAGGCTTACCATAAGATGCTTCGTAAAGAGCGTTTCGGAAGACTCATGGGAGGAGTTGATCGAAAAGGGAATTCTTCTCGACGGCGGCTTGGAAACTCCTATTTTGCTGAGCGTTGAAGACGTAAAAGAACTTCAGAGAATCGTAAACGAAAGGTTTAAGAATATAACGCGGAACACAACACTGATCAGAAAATACATAGAAGCCTTAGCGGTTTTGAGGCAGAGGGGGGTTAGGATATCTGACAGAAGAAAGATCAAGGTTTTGAAGACAGCTTCAGCCATTTCCGTCGTTTACGGTGAGGAAAACGTAAGCTTGGATTCCTTGGCCGAAGCTTTGAAGTTTACGGCTGTGCACGATGAAGATGAGCTGAAGAAGGTTGATCAGGTAATTTTGGAGCTCGGATTGAGCAGTTTCTACCAGCACGTCCAGAAGATTCAGGTTATGACAGCCGAACTGCAGAATGCTTTGAATGCGAGCATAGCTGGAGGAATGGAAGAGCTTAAGATGCTTTCAGCTGTCTACAAGCGAGCATCGACGGTGATGGCGGAAATTCCTCAGAATCCAAGATTGATCCCTTATACGAGGCAACTGAGACAGGCGATAAGCAGGGCTAAGGATATTTTGGAGAAGAAGAAGGCTGAGCTATTTGGGGAATGATGCTCCAGAACAATCTTATAAACATAACTAATAGGGATTTCATATATTCGCTCGTAGCTCAAAGGATAGGCGGGTATCTGCCAAAAGATTTGAGATCGATTTATGATACATGCGAACACATACAGATAATAGCGACCGACTGCTACTTTCTTCATTACTCGCTTTATCCG
>JALWBF010000205.1 GCA_027016055.1 Archaeoglobaceae archaeon
TCGAACGTAAATATTAAAACATTTACTCAGAATTTTCCTTAACAATGGTTGATTCTTTACAATCGCCCCCTCTGCCCTTCGAGATGCTATAGCCCCGTCATATCCGTTTTCTATTTCTCTCAGCAGTTTGACAAATTCCTGTGGAGGGACAGACCCATCTGCATCCACAAAACCGATTACATCTCCACTAGCTACTTCAAAACCCTTCAACAGTCCTCCGCCTTTACCCAATCTTTCCTTAAATTCAATGAATTTGATCTCCGGAAATTTATCCGCTAAATTCCTCACAATTTCTGGGGTTCTATCGGTGCAACCGTCCATCTCAACAATAATCTCAAAGTTAATGCCTAATTCATGAAACTTTTCTCTATAAGCCTCAAGTGTCCCTTTTATTCTCCTCTCTTCATTGTATGCTGGAATGATTAGACTAAGCTTCAAGTCGAATCACCATTATCACATTTATCCTAACAGCTAAATGACTAAAAAACCATTATATAACCTCTACAAATATATAACCTCTACAAATTTTGTTCTCTTACTTGTTATTTCCAATTTTAACATTTCAATCTGGTAATCAATGGTTTGTGGAACTCGACTATAACTTCCTCAAGCACGTCTATATTGTCCCAATGCAGTAAGACATATCTTATGATTTTTGTCTTAGCTTACTAAGACACCTTTCAAGTTTTACTTTGGCTTTGATCGTCTTAATCTTCCCAATATTTTCCTCGAGCTTCTTTAGGTTCCTCAGCAATCCCCACCACTCAAGGAAATCCTGATCGTCTCCAAGTTCTCCTTTCTCGAATTTCTCCAAAAACTCATCGGAATACCCTCCTTTCAAGTTCGTTGATCTCCTAAGCAGATTTGCCTTTGCTTCTAACAATGCAAGCTCTCTTCTAAGTTATTCTTTGATTATCTGTGTTTCTTAATCTGTTGTGATCATTATTTCATCTTTTGCCAATACACTTTTTCGCATTTACACCCCTGCGAGCTGAAAGCTTCACAGTAGATCCGAAACAATCTGCCAACTTTCGGAACTACTGTTCGGTGCTGGAAGAGTCGATACTTCAACTCGGAAGCAAATCGTTTATAAATTACCAATACGTTTGCAATTCCGTGGAAAGGGAAATAGCGAAGTACAGTTACATAATGGTCTCAGCACTTATAGTATCGAGTCTCCTTAACTACCTATATCAGGTTGTAATGGGTATACTGCTACCAAAGCACGAATTTGGTGTTCTTGGTGTTGCACTTTCAATATTTTACATAGCTTCAGTGCTCACACAGAACACATTCTCATGGAGCGGAACGAGGAGGATGTCTTCCGCATCAAGGATTGAGGACGTGCCAAGAGTTTTCAGAACAACAATTGCTGGAAACTTCGCCTTAGCTCTCATGGCTTCCGTGTTAATCCTATACTGCTCTCATAAGTCTGAAACCTATTTCGTGCCGAATGCACTTATTGTAATGGCTCTTATCCTTTCGGCACTTGTTAATTCCTATGCTTCTCTGCTCAGAGCTATGAAGAGGTTTCAGCAACTTGCCAGTGCAAACGTAATGTCGGCTTTTCTGAAGCTTCTCTTTGCAGTTATTCTCGTTATGCTTGGCACCGGAGCTATAGGAGGTATCGCAGGCTTACTGATTTCGATTGCAGCAGTTTTGGGCTATCTGGCTTACCATGCAACCAAAATAGAATTGCCACCATCAAAAGGCTTTGTTAAGGATATGATCCCGGAAACTTTCTTTGTTTCAATAATTTTCCTCGGAATTACGTTCATAATCAACTCCAGCATAATTTTCATGAGGTTGTTCAGCGGTAGCGATGTCCTTGCTGGCGATTACAACGCTGCACTTACAATAGCAAGAGGACCCTTCTTTATCACCGCAGCGCTGATAAATGTGCTCTTCCCCTATATCTCCTCACCAAATAGCAAGAGGGAGGAGTATGCATTCCAGTCTGTAAAGTATATAATACTCCTTGTATTTCCGATTTGCGTGTCGATGGTAGTTGATCCAAAAACTTGGCTTAACTTATTTTTCGGTAAAAAGTATATGAGTGGGGCTGAAGTATTAAGATTTCTTTCAATTAGCATAGGTTTTGTTTCCCTTGCGTTTATAATCTCTTCAAACCTCGTTGCCTTTGAAAAGCTGAAAGTTCCTGCCGCATCATTACTAATTGCTTCAATTATACAGGTTGCAGTAGCATCTTTGAATGGTAATCCCGTGCTAATCTCAGCACTCTCTGTAGTTGCATCATCAACAGTTGCGGCAGTCTTGCTTGTAATATACTACGTCAGAAGGTTTTACTTCAAAGCGTCCTTAAAGCATCTTCTGAAGATAGCTGTCGCCTACTTCACCCTTTCAGCGGTGTTTCTGCTCATCCATCTCAACGGAAGGTTACTATCGCTTGTGGAAATAGCCGTATCGTTTCTAATCTATTTCTTCATTCTTTCAATCTTAGGTCTTTTCGATGAAAAGGATGTAGATGTTTTGTTTTCTCCGCTTCCACGTCAATCTGTGGAAGGTTTGAGGAGGATAGTGTCAAAACTCAACAGCATAGGGAGATAAAACGCTCATTAAGAATTCGGAAGATGGTGCCAACTGACTCCGACCAGCCCCCCTCATCGCCTTTCGGCTCAGTCTCTGCTGGTCGGAGTCTCTTTAAAGGATCGATTCTATAACATCCCTCGAGACCCTAACATACTTCCCAACTATTGAAATAAAGATCTCTTTTTGTTTTGAGAATGTTATCCACCATGTATCCTCAAAACCCTCAACCTTACTCAATTCCTTCACGATCAATCTTATCTGGGCATCCGAAATCTTGTATCCTTTTTTCTCAAGAATTTTTCTTAGTTTTGATAAAGAAGCTACAAAATAACTAATTTTCTTACCCTTATCAGATGAAACGTTCTTCATAGTGCCACACTTGTTGCAGTATGGATGTAGCTTAAGGATCCCGTTCTGCATTGGAGCCCAATCCTTTTTATTGGCTTCATGATCGCACAACACAAAGTTATTGCTTCCTTAGGGAGTTTTTAAATTTTTTGAAAAACTTATACTTATATAACTTATCAATAGTATTAAAACATCAAATCCTACAAACGAGCGGAGGTATGCGAGAATATGAGATCAAGTTTTGAGGTTTTAAAACACTTAGCCAACAATCAGCTCGAAAAACGCATAACCCAACTGGAACGACATCTAAACACGCACTTCTTGCTTAAAGGGTTGATATTGCATAAGGAACCAAACAAAAGAATAGCGGACCCGGCGGGATTTGAACCCGCGACCTACGGCTTAGAAGGCCGTCGCTCTATCCATGCTGAGCCACGGGCCCTCAATAAGATTGAATTTAACCAGATTTAAAAATGTTACGTAACCGTTATATCTTCGCATGACCATTTTACCGCATGGAATTCTACACAGAGGAGAGGTTTAGGAACTGGATTAACAAAATAGCGGAAACTGAGGTTGATCTTGAAAGATCAGAATCGTTAAACGTATTCGATCAGGTCGTTGAAGATTTCACCGTAGCATGCTTAAACATAATCAGAGCTATGAAGGAAAGAGAGATCACGAAGAAGGAGGCGTTGAAGGAACTCGATGATATGAGCAAACTAATTCTCACCAGTGTAGACTTCGGTGATGAGATCAAGAACGAGCTCTTCGAGTTCATAAGGGAAAGCATAAAGACTGTTCTGTATTCGACCAAGCTGTATATAGAAGGTAAATCGAGCAAGAAGAGCTTCGAAGCCCTACTTAAGGAAGCCGTCAAGAAGGAGCAGAAAGGGGATTACAGAGGAGCCTTTGAAGCTATTGCAAGGATGGGTGCAAAGATTCTGAAGGGGGAGAAGTTGCCGGAAAACCTTGAGATTCCGGAAGACGGTTTCGTTATCAACTGGCTCGACGGAGTTGAGACGATAGACATGATTGTAAGAATTTCTGAGATTGATTCGGGCGATGAAGCTGAAGATTGAAGATAATGTGGTTCAAGCTTTGAAGCACGGATTAAGTTACGAGTTATACAAGGCTTTACTGCTGAGCTACGGGAAGAGGGGAGAAAAAGCGTTCTTCTACGTAAAGGAGCGTAGGGTAAAGAAGTATAAGGACTTTTTCGTTGTCGTTGGTAGGGAGGAGTATTTGGTCGATGATTTCTTCTGCACCTGCAAGGACTTTCAGATTCGCTTGAAAGGACGTAAACCTTGCGCTCACATATTGGCTCTCTTCATAGCCAAAAATCTGAAAGCTTACGACGAATTCGATGCATACTACATCGACTTTCTGATTCCGAATGATTAATATTATTCGTTTCCGATCTGAAGATTATGTATGATGACGTCAAGGATTACTTAGCCTTCATTCTCAAACGCAACGGTTTTAGAGTTAAGAAGGATTACAGATGCCCGGAAGGCTGGATAGACGTTGCCGGGTTTAAAACTGGTTTTTCCGTCGGAATAGATATAGGCAACCCGGAAAACGCAATTTCAAAGCTAATGAGTTATCCGTTTTCAATCAGAATAGTCGTCTGCGATGATTGCGATTACGAATCGAACGATATTATAGTAACTGATTTAAGCGGTCTCTGTAGAGTTTTAAACATCGAATGCAGTCCTTCATTCGAAGAATGGCTGAAGCAGAGGAGAAATGAGGATTACGAGCTATACCGTATCGCTTTCGAACATCTAAGGGAAAAGCTGCCCGATGATGCGGTTGCCAGAAGGGCTATGGATGCGATAATCTATCTGTATATGGCCGAAGAGGTTATAGAGGATTACTCCGGAAAGGTTACGGAAAAGATTCCCTTCGTAAGGTTGTATCCTACACTTGTAGAATGTGGGCTTGCGATAAGAGATACGAAGGAAATATTCGCTCCCAAGACGTTCATGACCTCATTAACAAGGGAAGTCTTCAGAGTTGCGAAGGTTGCGGTTAGAGAGAGGATCAGAGAAAAAAGGAGAGAGATAGAAAAGATCATCGATGAAATAGGGAAAGATGTTCTGTATATCATCACCACCGGACTCGCCGAAAGGAAGGGCCTGGTTTTGAAAGAAATGGATGTCGCCAAATTCGAGGTTTCAGGCGAAAGCTTGGACGAAATATACTACTCGATTCTGCCGATCTTTGCGAGTGTTGATGTTGACGAAATTCTCAAGATGTTCTACGGAAAGGAGTTCACACCCCTAACCGCACTCTGCAAGGTTATGTCCTACACCGTATTCTATCATAAGGCTAGAGAAATGTTCGAAAGGCTTTTTAAGATCGGCTTAACTTCGAAGGTTCCGGTTCATGACTATTACGGCGAGTTCTTCGGATACGAATACAGAGCATCCAAGGAGGTTGCGGAGTTCCTTTCCAAACACGCATACGCAAAGATAGATGACGAAATCCCGCGAAAGTTCTACAACATTCTGCTCCTAGCCTTTCTAAAGACGACGCCTACCAAGGATCTGAAGGTCGCTCTCGAGAGGGGTATCGTTAGGGAAAAACCGGGAGGACTTGAGGTGGTGGATAGGGAGAGGTTTAAAGAGTTCATCAAGGCGAGGATGGCGAGGATCGTTGCTGAAGCCGTTGAGAGTATATTTTCCTCACGAGCTTCCTCAGGATAGCTTCAGCCATCCTCAAATCTTTTCTGCTCACAGAATCCTTTCTGGGGCAGATATCATCCACAACGGCTTTCCCCGTTTCGACATCCAAAACGATGGGGTAAATTCTACAACCTATCGGTCTGTATTCGTATATCCTGCATCTGTTGGATTCGTCCAAAAAGTAGCATCTTCCGTTAACGTTCCTAAGCCTCGGAATTCCGTCGATTACGACAACGAAGTCCTCACGTTTAAATCCCAAGCTTTCTATCGTCGCTATGTCTTCTTCTGTCAAAGGCATCTCGGTTTGATAGCAACATCTACCGCAGAACTTTCCGTTTACAAAGCAGTCGACTTTAACTCCAAAACTCCTTCGCTTCCTCATGCCTCTTCTCCGCAATCTTCTTCAGATAATCCTCAAGCCTCATTCTATTCCTCTTCGCTATCTTCTTCAGAATGGTAGATGTCCTCGTGGAATACTGAACAGCCTTCTTCTCCCTGAACGCCAACTCCTTCGGCATAAACCTTTCCGCTATCTTCCTCAAAACGAACTTCCTAACGACCTCACCATCGACCCTTCTAACCTTGTATTCAACGGGGATGCTTATAGCGGCCCTTATTATATCCCACTGAAGGTATGGAGTCAAAATCTTCATCTCCAAGCTGTATGCAACCTTGTTATCCCTAACCAAGTTATCCCTTCCGATATTTTTGACGTCATTAAGCAACTCTCGTTCGAGCGTTTTCGGATCCATATCCACATACTTTCTGTATCCTCCGAAAAGTTCGTCCGCACCCTGTCCGAAAACGACTGTGTTGTATCCCAACTCCTTTGCGAATCTGAGCGAGAGATATATCGGAATGGCTATCGAAACCTGAAGGGGATCCGTCGTTTCTATCGCAGAAACAACTTTGGGCAGAACCTCCATTACCTCCTTCTCCCCGAACTCGTAAACCTCCAAATCCCTCCCGAGCATCTTAGCAGCTTTTTCAACCCATTCCCTCTCCTCCTTCGATGCGGTAACGGTTACGAGTTGCAGATCGTAGATGGAAGCCAAAAGGGAGGAATCGAGTCCGCCGGAAAATGATATACAGGCGTGACCGGGATTAAAGCTGAGAAGGTTTTCTTCTATTATCTCCATGAGCTCCTCTAAGCTCGCATCCATCTTCCTAAACACTTCTTCGAACTCGTATGTCCTTCTTTCCTTCACATCTCCATTGTAATCGATCTTTATAACTTCTCCCGGTTTAACTTCCAAAGGTTCGGATTCGAAGTAGTATTTGAAGGATGAAAAAGTCAGATTTTTCGGATCGTAATACAGAGGCTTCCCGCCCAATATGTCTCTCGAAATGAGAATATGGCTGGGTCTAAAAGCTACGACCGAATAAAATCCCTCCACTCTAACCGGTAGCTCATCCGCAAACTTCAGGTTTATCGAATGATCGCTATCGAAAAAGATGTTTCCGCTCTGCTTTGATGGGAATCTCGTGGATGCGTATATCTTCTTAGCCCTTCCATTCTCGATTTCTGCGAATGCGAATATCGACATCACAACAGATTATAGACTCGACCATAAAACGGTAACGATGAGACGGAAGGTAGTCGGAAAACCTTGATCGTCGAAGGCATCTGTAGATGTTCTGATGACACTCCCCGTAAAATGCGGGGTTTCTCGCCCCAACGGGCGAGCTACGCCGAACCATAGATGCCGTTCCAGCTACGTGGTCTCCCAACGGAGACAACGAATATTTAAAAGCTTCGGTAGAAAACTACCGCCAACGCTTTAGCGCCTTCCCCAATTCATCCCCGTTAAAAGAGGGCTTTCTTAGCGACATGCTGTAAAGTTCAAACCGTAATTCAGTAAAGCGAAAGACTTTGCTTCTGTAGGGTGGTGGAAGTTCCATGTATTTCTACAAACTTCCACCAGTCCTAAACCCCATAATAATCGCAAAGACAGGTATACGCCGGCTACGTCGGAAAGCTTGGCTAAGTGGGGCTCGGATTTCCTCAAGCCTCAGTAACCGTTTTATATTCGCCACGATATTCCGGCTAATATGGGAAGCGTTAAGGATCTCACAATCCTCAAGGAGCCGAAGACAGAAGAGATGGGCTTGGGAAGGTTCGTTTTCTCGGACAGATACTCCGTCTTCGATTACGGAAGGATGCCGGATGAGATAGAAGGAAAAGGAGCTTCATTATGCCTAATCTCAGCTTTCTTCTTCGAAAAGCTTGAAGAAGAAGGAATTGAGACTCATTACGTTGGGTTGGTTGAGAACGGTAAAATAAAGAGGTTCGACGAGATAGAAGAACCGACGAACGTAATGGAGGTAAAGCTCGTTCGCGTTCTAAAGCCTGAAAGGATTAACGGGCATTACGATTACTCGATCTTCAAGCGAGAGAAAGCCAACTTTCTGATCCCGCTTGAGATCATATACAGAAACGCTTTACCCGAAGGTAGCAGCGTCTTCAGAAGGCTCGAAAGGGGAGAGGTTACACTTGAACAACTCGGCTTGGATCATTACCCAAAGCCGAACGAAAGGCTGGATAAGCCCATCTTAGACGTCAGCACGAAGCTTGAGGACAAGGATAGATACATAAGCTGGGATGAGGCAAAAGAGATTTCGGGGCTGAGCGATGAGGAGATAGAAGAGATAAAGGAGCTTACGTTGAAGATCGATGAAATAATAACGAAGGAGGTCGGGAAGGTTGGAATAAGTAACGACGACGGGAAAATAGAGTTCGCATTCGATGATAAGAGGAGGTTGATGGTGGTGGATGCAGTCGGAACTCCCGATGAATGCAGATTCAGCTTCGAAGGAATTCAGATAAGTAAGGAGATACTGAGAAGGTGGTATAGAAAGACGGAATGGTATAGGAAGCTTGAAGAGGTTAAGGGGAAGCAGAACTGGAGGGAATTAGCCGGAACTCCGCCGAAGCTACCGGAGGATCTGCTTAAAGCTGTATCCGATATGTATAAAGCCTGTTGCAACGAAATAACCGGAAGGAAGCTGTTCGATGTTGAAGGTCTTAAGGATGTCGTTAGGAGGTTGAAGGAGCTAATGGTTTGAAAAGGATATTATGTCCTTCAGCCCACCAAAATCCATGAGCTTGAGAGAGGTTATGGAAAAAATCGAAGTCGTTAAAATTGAGGAAGAGCTTAGGCACGATGAGGTGGTTCGATTTTTAAGGAATAGGGGTCTTGAAAAAACACCCGTGCTTCTAAATGTTGAGGGAAAAAAGGTTGCCAAGAACTTCATAGCGACGAGGGAGATGCTTTGCAGGTATTTGGGGGTAAAAAAGGAAAATTTGGTCGAATTTCTCGCAAAGTTGGATTACGGATCCGCTTATATTGAGATAAGCGAAGATTTTCAGCTAAAGGAGAGGAAGAGATTCAACCTGCTTAAGGATATTCCCGCACTGAAATACTTCGAGAATGACGGCGGCAGATACATAACGGCTGGAATCATAATAGCAAGAAGGATAGATGCGGATCCGAATAAGCCGGAATCCTACAACGCTTCGATTCACAGGATGATGCTCCTCGATGAGCGAAGGCTTGTTGCAAGAATAGTTCCTCCGAGGCATACCTATCTGATGTGGAGGCATGCGATTGAAAGGGGGAAGGATTTGCCGATAGCGATAGCGATAGGTGTTCACCCCCTAATCCTATTCGCCTCAGCCACGAGGGTTCCGGAAGGAATGGAGTTCAGATACGCATCCGCATTGATGGGTGGTCTTGAACTATTCAAAATCGATGAAATGCTCACGCCGGATGCGGAAATAGTTCTGCTCGGCAGGATTACGAATGATAGGGCTGAGGAGGGGCCATTTGTGGATATAACAGGAACATACGATAAGGTCAGGATGGAGCCGGTTGTGGAGATAGATGCTATGTTCGTTAAGGATGATCCGATATTCTATTCGATCACCCCAGCAAGCAGCGAGCATCAAATCCTGATGGGCGTTCCGTATGAGCCTCTAATATACAAAAGCGTGGCGAACGTTTGCAAGGTTAAAAACGTAGTCATGACCCCCGGAAGCAGACATTACTTCCATGCAATAGTCCAGATAAAAAAGGAAACCGAAGGCGACGCAAAAAATGCCATAATTGCGGCGTTAGCGGCTAATCCAAGCTTGAAGGGTGTCATAGTCGTGGATGAAGACATAGACATATACAGCTACGAAGATGTCGAATACGCAATAGCTACGAGGTTTCAGGCTGATGAAGACTTGGTTATCGTTAAAGGAGCGAGGGGAAGCAGCCTGGATCCCTCAGCCGGAAAAACAACTGCGAAGTGGGGAATAGATGCAACAAAAAAGCTTGAAAGGTTAAAAGATTTCGAAAGGGTCGTTTAGCTATTCGCCCAATATATCGCTGAGATCCCATTCTTCTTCCTCAAATTCAAACTCCTCCTCAAACTCCTCAAGTTCGTCCTTCTCTTTAATTTTCTCCAATTCCCTTTCCTCCATATCCCGTCTTTCCTTTAGCTCCTCAATTTCCTCCTCGAATTCCTCAATAAGCTCGAATTCCTCCTTTAAGCTTGCCAAGGCTTGTCTTACGATCTGTCTGAATTCGTTCAGATTCGGACTGTATATCTGCCATGCAAGTTTGCAGTCCTCATCCTTTTTGAGCTCCATTCTCCTAATTCTTTCCAAAGTCTTCAGAGCCGTCTCATATATCCAGTAATCCCTCGTCTCGCTGTCGACTACGGATATGCTTTCGGGGCGTAGAGATACGAACAACCTTCCGTCCCTCTCAAATACCCTAACCTTCGCAACTATCGCCACGAGTTCCGGAGGTTCGATTTCCATCAGTGATTCCAAAGCATCCGGCTGGAATCTGCCGACGTAGCCGAAAAAGGCGCCGGTCGGGTCGGCAACCCTTATTCTCCAGATTCCAGAATCGGGTTTTATCTCATCCTTATCGAGCAAAGCTCCAACGACGAACACCCTGTTGCATCTCATTCCCAAAGGAGTTAAAACGTAAACCGGAGCCTTATCCTCTTCAGGCTTTATCCTATAAGTCGATCTGTTGAATTCGTATGCGAAAATCCTCCTCGCGATTTCCCTTCTCCTAATTCCGTTCATGCGGCAACCTCCTCCATTAATCTCTCAACCTCCGCTTTATCAATTCCCTTCAGAAATTCCACATCATTCACTATCAAATACCTCCCACCCTTCGTTCCCCTAACCTTGAGATACCTTCCCAAAAGCTTGGATTTCAACTCCGAAAGAACCGCATTCCTGTCCAGCCTTTCGGTTGCAATCTGCTTAGCCTTCTCAAGATCTATGCCGGTCAAAGCCTTGATGTTCTCTTCATTCAGAATGATCTCATAGAAATTCTCGCCGTCATCGAGAACTCCTTTAATCCTGAGATCGTCGTAACCTTCAACCTTTCCATGTATCGGGCATATCCCTTTAGTCATAGCTCTTCTGCACAGCTTACATCTCTGAATTAAACCGCTGTTCTGCTGAATAGCCACAAGCGCTCCGACGACTTCAATTTCACGCGGCGGAAGCTGGATGTCCTCGTCTATTTCAACTATTTCGCTGTTTCTGTTGACGTTAATCTGCATCCTACCTTGGAAGGAATCGGTTACGACATTCCTAAATAGATAGCTCTTCCCCTCCTCAACTTCCCCCTTTCCAGATTTAGCCCAAATTACGAACTTAATTATGCCGGTCTCATCACCGATCAACCCAACCTGAGAAACGTTCGGACTTGAGGAATCCCAGAGCTGAACTACCTTAGCCTTCAAACTAATCCACTGCCCCGGTTTCGTTATATCCGCGATCTTAACCAACGGACTCTCAATGGCAAGCTTTTCCTTGGGAATCTCAAGCTCCTTTATCAGCCAATTTTTGACGGTTCTTATCGCTTCGCTTTCCGGAACCTTGAATTCGTAAATCAGGAGCATGAGTCTCTTCGAGATCTCCTTAGCGTCAACATCGTATCCCGACCTTCTAAACAGCTCTACGATCTGATCCGTCAGTTGCTTGATCCTTTCTTCCTTCATTTTATCACCCGATTGATTTCCTTATACCCGCATCAATAAATATCTTTCCCACCAAATATAAAAAACAACATTTTTCATAAAATTTTAATAATTGCAATAACGCTTTTATTTTGGTGCATCGTTCTTAAAGCATGCAAGAAAGTGTCAAGCGCTGGCTCATTGAGGAGGGAATATTTAAATCCGAGATTCCGGATGAAAATGCCGATTGGCATTATGTTGTAGAATTTCCGGCAAATTCAGGTCAGATTTCGGATATAATTAAGCTTAAGGGGAGGGATCTCGTTATCGTGGTGAGCGGTATTATTCTTGCGGAACAACACTACAAGGCTTTACACTCCCTACCCAAGGAGAAGAAGAGAAAGCTGATATTTAAATGGAAAATGGATCTCCTCTTCAGAAAGGCGGAATTCAGAATGTTGCCGGATGCCGAAAACGTTAGGCAGATCGAATTTCAGATTCCTATATATTTGGAAGAGCTAACGAAACCGAAGTTAATGGAAGCTTTAAGGGAGATATTCAAATGCAAGTTATACATAATCTGGAACGTCAATCACGAATTTGAGAAGACCGAAGATAAGGATATAATGTATCTTTAGCAAAAATAAAATGTTAAGCCCTCTTAGCCTTCTTGGACTTGAGCTTCTTAAGTCTGATGATGTTTTCTCTATCCATCTCCTCAAGCTTGAACGCTATGAACTTGCAGGCTTCCTCCATGGAAGGAATTACCCTATACTCCAGAGCGTTAACCCTTCTCTTCGTCTTCTCAATTTCCTCAATCAGCCTTCTTATGGTTGTTTCAATCTCCGCAACTTCCAAAATTGCATCTACGAGCTGCTCATACGCTTCGACTGCTTCATCGATTCTTGCGGTAGTTCCCAATACACCGTATTCCCTTTCAACGACGCACTTGATGATTTTCTCATCCCTCTTTATAACCGGAACGACGACACCCATGATGTTCTTTTTATGCATAACGAACCTTGGCTCACACTGCCTTGAAAGGGCTATAGATTTAACGGCGATAACACCGTCAACAGCCATTGCGAGCGCGAGCTTTTGTTGAGCCTTCTCATACTTCTCAGCCATTCCGCCGATTACCTTCTTTGCCTCCTCCAGAAGCTCTCTGAACTCCATGATCAAACCATCTCTCTTCATCTTCAGCAACGCGTGACCTCTCTTAGCCATCTTGATCCTTCTTCTGAGCTTGATAAGTTCCATTCTCGTCGGCTGAACTTTGACCACAGACATAAGAACACCCCAAAAATGAGATAAAAATGGTAAAAATTAGGCGGCTGCTTCAGCCTTCCCAGCTTCACCTTCGGCCTTCTTCCTGTATTTCGGATGATACTTCTCGATGTATTCTCTTCTGATCTTGGTGAGCTCCTCCTCAGGCAGAATGGACAGAAGCTCCCAACCTAAGTCCAACGTGTATTCGATGTCTCTGTCCTCATACTTACCCTGATTAACGAATCTCCTCTCGAATTCATCCGCAAACTTCAGATACCTCCTGTCTCTCTCTGACAGCGCTTCTTCACCGACTATAGCCACGAGACCTCTCAGGTCGACACCCTCAGCGTAAGCAGCATACATCTGGTCGTTCCACTCCTTGTGATCCTCTCTCGTCATACCCTTACCGATACCCTCCTTCATCAACCTGCTGAGAGATGGCAGAACGTCGATGGGCGGATAGATACCCTTAGCATGTAGCTCTCTGCTCAGAACTATCTGTCCCTCCGTAATATAGCCCGTCAGATCCGGAATCGGATGCGTTATGTCGTCACCGGGCATCGTCAGTATTGGCATCTGAGTAATCGTTCCCTTCCTTCCTCTAATTCTACCGGCTCTCTCGTATATGGTAGCCAGATCCGTATACATGTAACCCGGATAACCTCTTCTACCCGGAACTTCCTCTCTTGCTGCCGAGATCTCTCTAAGTGCTTCACAGTAGTTCGTCATGTCAGTTAGGATGACGAGAATGTGGTAGTCGTATTCGTAGGCGAGGAATTCGGCAGCCGTTAGAGCCATTCTCGGAGTTATCAATCTCTCAATGGCCGGGTCGCTGGCTAAGTTCAGGAAAACGACAGCTCTCTCCAGAGCACCGGTTCTTTCGAACTCCTTCATGAACTGATGAGCCTCCTCGTAGGTGATACCCATAGCGGCGAAGACGATAGCGAATTCCTCTTCAGTTCCCCTAACCTTAGCCTGCCTTGCAATCTGCAAAGCGATGTCGTTGTGCGGCAAACCTGAACCGCTGAAAATCGGCAACTTCTGACCTCTAACCAGCGTGTTCATTCCGTCAATAGCTGATATACCGGTTTGGATGAACTCTCTCGGATACTGCCTTGCGTATGGGTTGATGGCAGCACCGACTATTTCTCTTCTCTCCTCCGGAACTATCTTCGGCCCACCGTCGATCGGCTCACCCGAACCGCTGAGGATTCTACCGAGCATATCCTTTGAACAGTTCAGCTTGACGACATCTCCTGTGAATCTTACCGAACACGATTTATCCAAACCTCTTGTTCCTTCGAAAACCTGAACGACGACGAAGTCCTTGGCAGTGTCGAGCACCTGACCTCTTCTCGTTGTTCCATCCGGAAGGGTAATCGTAACCAGCTCACCGTAAGCTACAGGCTCGGTCTTCTCCAAAAAAACTAAAGGACCGGCAATATCTGTTATGGTCTTATACTCCTTCCCCATAACACATCACTCTCCTATGAGGTTCTTCCTAATCTCAGCCAAAGCCTCCTCCATAACGGGCTTGTAGTTCTCCTCGAACTTAGCCCTCGCGAACTTCTCCTTACCGGGAACGTTGATTATTTCTTCGACTGGCTTGCCCATCTCTAAGGCTTTGAACATCCAGTCGTTGATCATCTTAATACCCTTAAGCATGTCATACTGCTTCTCAAGTGGGCAGTAAGTATCGACGGGATCGTATGCATACTGAATCAGGAAAACCTCTCTGATCATCCTCGCAATTTCCAAGAGTATTCTCTGCGCATCCGGCAGGGCATCGCTACCAACCAACTGCACGATCTCCTGCAAGTTGGCTTCCTCCTGCAGGACTTCCATAGCCCAGTTTCTGAGCTCACCCCAGTCGGGAGCAACGTTCTTCTCGAACCATGGTCTAAGTATTTCGGCATACAGGCTGTAGCTCTGCAACCAGTTGATGGCTGGGAAGTGTCTTCTCGCAGCGAGCTTTGCATCCAGAGCCCAGAAGACCTTCACGATTCTCAAGGTGTTCTGAGTTACGGGCTCGGAGAAGTCTCCACCCGGCGGTGAAACCGCTCCAACTACCGTAACGCTTCCGATGTGTCCGCTGAGCGTCTTAACTCTACCGGCTCTCTCGTAGAACTCAGCCAATCTTGAAGCCAGATAGGCGGGATAACCTTCCTCACCGGGCATCTCTTCAAGTCTACCCGATATCTCTCTCATCGCCTCAGCCCATCTGCTTGTGGAGTCAGCCTGAATGGCTACGTCGTAACCCATGTCTCTGAAGTATTCGGCGATCGTGATGCCAGTATATACCGATGCCTCTCTGGCAGCTACCGGCATGTTCGAAGTGTTCGCGATGAGAACTGTTCTCTCCATCAAAGGTCTTCCCGTTCTCGGATCCTTAAGCTCCGGGAACTCCTCAAGAACTTCTGTCATCTCGTTTCCTCTTTCTCCGCAACCTATGTATACGATGATCTGAGCGTCAGCCCACTTAGCCAACTGGTGCTGGGTAACGGTCTTACCGGAACCGAACGGACCTGGAATTGCAGCGGTTCCACCCTTAGCTACCGGGAAGAACGTGTCGAGTATTCTCTGACCAGTAATAAGCGGGATCTCCGGTGGTAGCTTCTCAACATACGGTCTTGGAATTCTGACTGGCCACTTGTGGTAGAGCTTAAGCTCGACTCCGTTGTCCAAAACGGCAATGGTATCCTCAACCGTGAAGTCTCCCTCGTATATCTCAGTGATCGTTCCGCTAACGTTGGGCGGAACCAAAATTCTGTGCTCGGAAATTAGCTCCGTCTCCTTAACGACACCGATTATTTCTCCGCCCTTAACCTTATCACCCTTCTTTACCGTCGGCTTGAAAGCCCACTTCTTCTTTCTATCCAAACCCGGAGCCTCGATACCTCTTCCAATGAAGTCTCCGCTCACTTCCTTCAAAGCCGGAAGCGGTCTCTGGACTCCATCGTAGATCGTTCCAAGCATTCCCGGACCGAGTTCGACGCTAAGAGGCATTCCTGTGTTTACGACCTTCTCACCAGGTCTTACTCCAGAAGTATCCTCGTAAACCTGAATTAGAACCTTGTCCCCTCTGATGCTCACGACCTCACCCATTAAACCTTCCTCTCCGACCTTACAGACGTCATACATCTTCGCCTTCAGTCCCTCTGCAACCACCAGTGGTCCTGAAATTCTATAAATCTCTCCAACCGAACCAACCGTTTTCACTTCCATAGGTCAACACCTATCGCCTTTCTTATCTTCTCCCTCAACTCCTCAACACTACCCATACCGCCCACCGCAACGAAGGTGGGCTCAACCCTTTCATCGATTTCCCTTCTCAAAGTAACGGGCAACTTCTTAAGATCGTCATATTTAATAACAACAATACCAATATCTTCCCTATCTAAAACATCCCTAACGGCGTTAACGAGCTCTTCATCGTTGGTAACATCATAGACATCCCTAATCCCAACGAGCCTAAAACCGATATTAAACTCCGGATCACCGATTACCGCAACCTTTTTCATAATATCACCAGCTGCTCCTCTATTTCCTCATTCGGAATGCCTTGCCACTTACCCCAGCCCAATGTTCTAAGGTTATCTACCTCGATCTTCTTTAACACTATATATTGTAACACGGGTAATATAGATAACGGATAGTTGATAGCCCTTTTAGCAACGATCTCCATCCATGCTTTGTCGAATTTAATCTCAATTCTTGAAATGCTCTTGTCAGTGATCCCCTCAATGCCTTTCCAGAACCAGTAACCTTCCAAGGCTTTTATGAGCTCATCCCAAGTCATAGCTGAAAGTTTCGCAGCCTCCCTTTCTGTGATCTCAAAGCCGCCCGGGATTATCCTCTTCATTATCTCATCCGTGGAAACATCCTCTCTCTTCAACCTCAATATAGTTTTGATGTTCTTTATATCGATTTCCATCCTTATGAAATCCATGAAGAGCTTTAAAGCGATCTCGTTTGGTCTCTCTTTCAGTAACTTCTGGTAGTAGATCTTGTAAAGCTCATCCTCTATTATGCTAAGCGGCTCACTGCCAATCTTTGATAGAGCTGAATAGTAAGGCGTGCCTTCAAATGTTTTGACGATCTCGTCGATCTCTTTAGGAATCAGAGATTTGTAAAAATCTATTGTATATTCCCCGATTGGAACCAACGATTCTTCAATTTCTTCAGCTGATACCCCCGCCATCTTACCTCTAATTACGTTTATGATATTCCAGATATCCCATCTCCTAAGGTATTCGGTAATGAGATACTTGGCAACGCCGAATGAAACATCCTGAATTTTCTTGTAAGTTCTACCGAGATTAAGGGTTAAAGCATAATCCAAGAGCCTCGGTCCGCTATATTTATAGGCTAATTCATCGATCTCTCTCTTGTAGTCCGTTTCCTCCAAATACCTGACTATCTCATTGAAGTCCATGTTCAACAGCTTTCGATACTCCTCACTCGGGATGAGTCTTCTCTTCATCACTTTTACCCTTGCAACTATATACGCCCAAGAAGACTTCTTACTCTTGAGTATCATTGCGGATCACCCGAACAGCATCTTAGACAACTCACTCATCTTTTGCTCGTATAGCTGGTTCAGCAACTCTTCAAACGTAAGATTTACCCTCAACTCTCCATCCGCACTCTCTATCACAACACCTCCTAAGCAGTCGATGTTTCCACCGTATCTTGCATTCAAGCCGAGTTCCTGAATTATTGACTTAATAAGATCCTCGTCATCCTTGTTCGAATAAACCACCATACCCTCAACGGCATTCTGCTTGAGCAGAGCGGTATATATTTTCTTTTTAGTATCCAGATCCATGTTCTTTACTCTCTCCTCAACAGACTTAAAGACAGCCTCAAGCACTTCCCTCTGCTTGTTCAGTAACTGTCTTTTCATCTCAAGCCTAACGCTTGAGATTTCCTGCCTTCTTAATGCTTCAGCTTCTTTTTCTCCGTCTTTTCTCGCCTTCTCTAAAATTTCTTTAGCCTTCTCTTCAGCTTCGGCGATGATCCTTTCTGCCTCTTTCTTGGCTTCGTTGATTATCGCTTGAACCTGCTCCTCACCCTTCCTATAAATTTCTTGGACTATACTGTCCAGTGGCATTTCTGTTCACCCTTTTGCAAAATTTTTAGTGGAAAGCGAACATCAGTATGAATGCGATGACGAGACCGAAGATGACTATTGTTTCTGGGATAACTGTGAACAGTATACCGAGACCGAAGAAGCTTCTGTCCTCTGCAGTCGCTCCTACTGCGGCAGCTCCTATTCCACTCTCACCAATTCCAGCTCCAATTCCAGCAATCCCTACAGCCAAACCAGCACCAACCGCAATCAAACCCCTCGCAATCGCATCCTCCGCCATCTACACCACCTCCAAATAAATTAAATATGTGGGACCAAGTCCCACAGCCTATATCCGAACAGCAATATCAACATCATCAACGAGAACCCCAGCACCAGCCTAAACGTCGACACTATCCAGTAGTATCTCACGAATTTCTCCATGTTTTTGTCGCTCAGCACCCTTTCCTCTATGAATCTCCTTAATTTCTCCTCCCAGCCCTCGAACATGTTAGTGGAAAGCGAACATCAGTATGAATGCGATGACGAGACCGAAGATGACTATTGTTTCTGGGATAACTGTGAACAGTATACCGAGACCGAAGAAGCTTCTGTCCTCTGCAGTCGCTCCTACTGCG
>JALWBF010000206.1:0-4403 GCA_027016055.1 Archaeoglobaceae archaeon
TTTCTGGCCTTCGTGAGTTCATCCGCGAGCGCATTGCTATAGCAGACCAGCAAGAACATCATCAAAATCTTTCTCACGTTTCCTCTCCAGTCTTTCGATTGCCAGAGTGAGTTCCCCGCTGGATATAGAATCATCTTCTTTTGCGATGTCTTCTACCAGTAACTTGCCAAGCAAATCGTTTCCTGCATAGAAATGGACGAACTTGAGACCCATCAGATCGTCATGTGCATGTACCACTTCTCCCCTGACCCTGATCGTGGGATTTGAAAGTATGTCCAGGTCTGCGATAGAGCCTTTCGGGAGGGTTTCGCCATCGACGTACAGGAGACACCCCTTAGAGTGCAAATTGATTATCCTGGCCTTTCTGTTCAACTGGACGACATAGGCATCCATGGCGACTTCCAGGCGTTTGTCACGTCTCTTCTCCTCGAGGCTTTTCACCTCGTTCTGTATTATGGTCCAGTCTGCGGGGTCCGAGGTAGCCAGCCAGTACATGAAGTGATCGACTACGACTCTACCTATTCCCAGACCATAGGGAGTTCTGATGCCGATTTCGGAATACCTGGGCTTTGCACTGTTTATGGAATTGAGGAGCTCCTCGCCCCCTTCCAGGGGCAGGACCTTTTCCTTGATCGCCCTGGCGTAGTCCGGACTTGGCAGATAGAGGTGGTAGTCTGAACAGGACAGAATGACGTCACCGACCTGTCCCAGTTTCTGAAGGTCCAGGGGACTTTGAAATACTGTAGTGGTGGACACGTTGTTCTTCCTGCCCCTTCTGTATGCTTCTTCTACAACAGTCTTGAACAGGTCGTTGCCTTTCAGGACGGTTCCGCATTCTTCGAAGATGACCATCTTCCAGATGTCTCTGGGAAGCAGATACATCACGGCAGTAGTGGCATTCACCACTGCCAGAGAGATGACCTTCAACAGGGCGGGGTTTCGTCTCAGGTGCTCGAGCTCGAAGACGATGAAGGGTGATGACACGAGGTCCACATTGGCCTTGCCGTTGAACCATTCACCGTAGGAGCCGCTTTCCAACCAGTTCGTGAGATTGAAAGCGAGCAAATGTGCTTCTTTTGCGAGGTTGGTCTTGCACTTGGAACTTTCGTCTCTGCAGAGTTCGGCCAACTCAGACCCCGTCAACTTCGGGAAATGGGCCAGATACTCGTATGCTGGGTAGAGTTCTGCATCTCTACCGGCGACTTCCCATGCATACTGGACCGCTCCCCTGAGCAGGTTCTTCTGGTCCTGAGTGGGTTCCTGGTTCGTGTCGGCATAGGCAGCGATTCCGTAGAGAGCTGCTATGTTGTCCAGGTAGAACTTGAGCTCTCTCTCGTCACAGTCATCGGGTATGTACGAAAAAGGATTGAGACTGATCCTTCGTTCCGATGGGTCGATGTAGTCGCCCTTCATCAACCGGCACAATTTACGATATGAATAGCCGAGGTCGAAAATACGTACTATGGAATTCGAGGCGAACATGGAGAGCACGAGCAGATTGAGGGCAAAACTCTTGCCGCCTCCGGTGGTACCCATGATGGCGATATTCTTGTTCCGTGCAGTCCTGTCGAACGGATCGAACGAAATGAGCTGACCTTTCCTGGATATGAAGAACATCTGGGGGTCTCCGCCTCCCTGGTAGTCGCCGATGACAGGCGCAAGACAGGCGGCTTCTTCTTCCGTTGCCAGGAAGTACCTGTCGAGTTGTTGCATGTTGCTTTTTTGTGGATACAGCCCGAAGGGCAATGCGGCCAGGAACAGAGGTGAAATCAGGGTGTCTTCCACCTGCGGCACGAACCCCTGTCTGCTCATCAGCCTCTTGGTCCTTTCGATGCCGACCAAGAGTTTTTCCCTGGAGTTTGCCCATATCCAGATCATTGGCATTGCGTATATGTACTTTTTGCCCTTCTCCAGTTCATCGACGGCTTCCAGGTGCTCTTCGGCATAGCGTCCTATGGTCTTGTTCAGTATGGAGTCCTCGCCTTCTGTCTGGCGCTTGAAGAAAGCGGCCTTTGACCTGATGAGATTGGCGATCTTCGAATCATAGGAATACACTACGGTAAACAGGAAATGGCATGGTATCTGATTGGAATCGTCGATCGGTCCCCTGTCTTCACCGATCAACTTGCCCGTTTTGGTAAGGGAGACTTCGGGGGGAATGTGTTTTGGAGTGATACACGAGAAGTGATTGGGACCTGCCTGCAATATATTGTCGTGAATCCTTATTCTGGTATCCGAAAGTATGATCTGATCGCTGATGAGACGGTTTGGGTCCCACGGTACTTGATCGATCCATCCGTTGAAGAGCATGTAGAGCACCTGTATCAGGTCTTCCGGCGTCACGTTGACGGGGCTCATGTACGATCCTTTGAGGGACTCATACATGGTAGCCTTGATTTCATGTATGGAGCCGCCTTTCATGTTTACCGGCACTTTGAAGGACACGTACACCTCGAAATTCCTCACCGGTATGTTCAGGAGTTGAGGCAGGCCATCGGTTCCTTTTTTCAGGAAATCGACGTACTTGTCCATGGCGGATTTGAGCAGAGGATTCGACCGTGCCCGTACTTTCAGGTCTTTGTATCGTCTCAGGTAAGGTTCGATATTGGGTGAGGACAGCAAACTGATCGACATCACACTTCCGGGGATGTCGGAAAGGATTCCCAGCAGCGAGGCAATGTTCTTTTCCAGTTCCCTGCTTTCGGCGATCCTGGGTGCACATTTGAAGATAAAGCCGTTCGTATCGTCCTTGTTCCAGTATATGCCGTTCTTTGGGTCGTAGGCGGCATAGGGCAGGTACGAGGAAAACTTGTTCTTCTTCTCCTCAAACAGGTCCGAGGGAATCAGGAACGGGTTCTTATAGGTAGTCAAAAAAGACAGCATATCAGAAGAGTCCTCCTATTTGTGCAGCCAGCACGCCGGAAAGGACGGTTGCCGCCTCTTTTCTGTCCATGTTGGTCTGAGTGGCAGTAGCCACTATTCTGGTTCGGTATGTCTGGAACTTGCTCTTGATTTTTCTGGTAGTCTTCATCGTGGTACCCGTCCCCTGGGTTGCTTCTGTTGTCATGACTCCGGTGACTCCGCCTTCGACCCTTTCTTTGATTTGCACATCGACGACACCCATGTAGGTATCCACGTGGACCATCGTTCCAACTACTGCTCCGCCTACGGCTCCAACGGTTGCTCCGATCAATCCACCCACGGCCTTACCGGTGTCATCACCGCCGAGCGCATATCCAGCAATGGCCCCACCGAATCCTCCTGCAAGCGTGGCGTCTTCGGTAATGTCAGCCGTCTTCCTGTCCATGTAAAGGACGTTTGCCTGGATGATATAACCAGCTACGGCGGGACTGCTCGTGATCTGGTATCCTTTCGAGGCCAGGGCCTTCACGAGTTCGTCCTGGAAACTTATTTCCTGCACTTGAGACGTATTGGTGACCCTGACGTAAACGTTCCTGTTCTTTGCAAGTACTTCAGGATCGAGAAAGATGGTGTCGGACATCCTGACGTTGGTCTTTAGTCTGGCATGCTTTACCGCCTGCATCGTCTGGGTACATGCCGAGAGAATCAATACCACCGATACCAGCGATACCACCCCGGGAAAGAATTTCTTCATGCCGGATCCCTCCTTTGAAGGAAGTCTTCCAGTATTCGTATGTATTCATTGGTGTTTTCCGGTCCGATTCGTCGTCTCTCGGAATCGAGCAGGGCCTCGAAAAACCCCCTGTAATGGTCCGGGTACCTCTTTTTGGCCGTTTCTATCATTTCCTTGAGTTCCTTTATTCGTTGTGTCTCTGTCATACCAGATACCAGGTCGATACTATGATTGAGCCATACCAATACCAACTATACCAAACGCGCGTTCCCAAACTGCGTTCAAGATTCTAATTTCGGGGGGAAATTTAAGGGGTTTTTAAGACAGGGTGTGATACCAGGGATACCATGGGTGTTAGATAAGAAGAACCGTCTAGGCATACAAGAAACACCAGACTACAGGTTAAAATTTCTTATATCATCAAAAAGTCTATTTAAGACACGCGTACTTTTGCCCCAATCAAATACTGACCTTTGATGACTGTGACGGCCTCAACCAGTGTCTCGTGTTCCCGAGCCCGGACAGTTGTGAACAGGTCTCTTTCCATGCTCCATATGTTGTAAGGAATGATACAGTGAAGGAAACAGCCGTGTGGTGGTCGACTTTCTTCAGCTTATGGCCCCACATCGGGCCAGGGAAACTAAAATCACGATAAGCACTCTTCCGGCCGGAAACATAAAATTTTCCTGACGGACCTTCCCGGTCTTTATTTCAATCGAAGAATAAAAAGGTTCCACTATAGACACTATTTTTGACAACGAGATTCCAGGAAGTTGGACGAACGCCAGGTCGCACAACTCTATGAATT
>JALWBF010000206.1:4413-5967 GCA_027016055.1 Archaeoglobaceae archaeon
CTATGAATTCTTTTGCCAACAAATGCTTTATTCTTGTGATGCACAACTGGCAATAAGACTTTGTACCCCAGGATTCCGAATCAGGACGTTGTGGTGGTCCCCAGACTAACTTTTTATTGGAAGCTGGTTATCACTTTCATCAGAAACGACCTTAGTCCTGCATGTATAACAATTAGGGCTAAAAACTTTTGTGACACATTGCTGGCAATGCATTTATTTTTAGTTCAAAGAAATTTTAGGCCGACATTGCAGATCTGTAACGTGCTCAGTACATAGCAATTGTTTATAATTTTCCCAAAACTCGTATGCCGCTATAGATTCCTTCCATGCATCTATTTCTATTTCCAAATCATAGATTCCCGGTCGTAAATAACATTTCCAGTTGCTATGTAGGTCTAATTCCAATGCGCTTCCCTTCCTAATTAGAAAGCTTGGGTTCGGCACATAAAATTCTACTTTCTCAGTCAATGTTGGGATGCCTATAAACAGTTCGGTTTTAGTCCTTTGGATAGAAACTTCGTACTCATTTTCATCATCTGTAATTTTATCATTTTCACTGAATGTAATTTTAATTTTTTTTAGAGCCTCGTAAGCATTCCCCTTGACACCAAACAAAACAAAATAATGAGCCCACCCGAAACTATATGCTATTAGACACGAGGTAATGTACTCATTGTTTTCCATAATTTTTTTCATCAAAAAAGACGATAACAGATTATCCATCTTGTTCAATTTTGTCAATTTAACATCTTGCCTCTGATGTAATTGAGGAATGTCTATTTGTACGGCAATCAGCGCGCCCCTGGAGTATTCTTTCAGAAACTCCCTAATATCATCTGTATTGCATTCTTCTATTCTTTGGCCTTTGTAATTTATGAGCTCTAAGACGCTAAATGCCTGTTCATAAGTATAATAAGGGTATTTTACCTTGTCTTCACCATTTTCTGGACCATTTCCACACGTATGAAATGAAGGAAAAATGTTGACGAAATTGAAAGCGCCCTGGACTAAAAAACGATATGCCTTCGGCCCTGAATCATGAGTTTGATGTCGGTTCTCAAGAATTATTTTGATGTCGTTTGCTGCATCATTAAACACATCTGGACGTATTTGTTCATATTCTAAAAGAATAACTGTCTTTTCTGAAAACTGTTCGAATCTGTCCTTGGAAAGACTCTGAAACCCCTGTCTTGCAGATAAGGCTAAAACTCGCCCTTCACCTAACTCATCTAAATCTTTTTGTCTGAAATTGTCAGCGAGAAAATTAAAATAATATCTGTAACTGTTCAACCTTTTTAAACGATAATGATCACCTTTTATATTGTAAGAATACAAAAATAAATCTAATCTTTCTGTTAAAAACGCTACTCCTTTTCTAATAATATTAATGATTACTTTTTGAGCTTCCTCAAAAAATAAAAAATCATTATAGTATTCTGGATTGCATAAATCTTTTCTTATCTCTAAACATTTTTCTATAAACTCGAAGTCTTTTTTTCGCGAAGGACCCACTAAATCTTTTAAAGAAAGTAAACGTATTCCCCAGTTGACAAC
>JALWBF010000207.1 GCA_027016055.1 Archaeoglobaceae archaeon
ATTTAACACCTTATTTCAAGACAAAGTTTTAAAATAATGGGGAGGATGACGGGACTTGAACCCGCGACCACCAGGGCCACAACCTGGCGCTCTACCAACTGAGCTACATCCTCCAAATAGCTTGCAAAATATAAACATTTAAAGCTACATTTCAAGTTTTCCTACAATGTTACAAAACCTAAGCTAATCTCGATACTATTATTACGTTTTCACTATTATCTTGCTAAAAACACCTCCAAAACTTAATATATTCAATAAAATTTTATGCTTATTTTCATTTATGCAACTATGACAACCAACATCACAACTATAATCTATATTTCAACAAAAAACCTCGAGTAAAAAGCGAAATTAAAAACACAGCTTTTAAATAAAAAAGCGGGCGCTATGCCCGCCTAGTCATCCCTATTTTCTTAGCGAAAATTAATTAGACTCCTCTTTTCTATAAGAATAAATTATATAAGCTATGAAAAATACAATAGATATAGCTATTAGCAAATTAGTCGCAGGCCCCACCTTTGGAGGCTGTTCTACAGTTGGTTGTCAAGTAGTTGCTTCTACTTTAATTGCATATTCTTTTTCTGAACCGACCTGTTCGCCTTGAGCATCAACCGGAACTAATCTTACTACAATATCACCTCATTCAGCCACAGTTATAACAGCTCCTTGCTGAGTAGCTGGCACACTAGTAACTTTTGTAGCTTCTGAGGTAGCAGGATCTACTACATACACATCTACCATTACGTCCTCTGGTCAAGCATAAGTCCAACTCAAAGAGATCTCATTGCCACTTGTACTATGAGATATATTATCTATAACAGCTTTAACTGGAGGGACTTGGTGTTGTTCTTGCTGCTCCATATCCCCTTCCACAGGTGCTGCTGGTGCTAAAGTTACAAAAGATTTCCCAGCAGTTGTAGCTGTTCCAAGATCCACACTACCATCCTCATTTTCAAATAATGGAGCTACAGAATAATAGTAGGTTGTATCTGGTTGAAGATTATCCAATCTATAAAGTACATATTCTCCACTAAAGCTCACTTCAGGTGTTGGATTGTCCAAATCAACATCCCTTTGATCTACTAAAGCTGAATCTGTCTGATCAAGAGGAGTTGTAGCATAAAGCATTTATAAGATATTTAGTTATAACAATAAAACCAGATGATAGAAGAATTTAAAAGAAAATGACAAAAGGCAATAGAGCATCTACAACAAGAATTTGCACATTTACATATAGGTAGAGCATCCTCCCAACTTGTGGAGAATCTTCAAATATTCGTGCAAAGTTGGGGAAGCAAGCAACCCCTATGACAGATAGCTTCAATCTCTATTCTCGACGCATCTACTCTCAAAATAGAGCCTTGGGACAAAAGTATATTATCAGATATAGAAAAAAGTATATATGAAGCTCAACTTGGTCTGACTCCTCAAAATATGGGAGAACATATTTTAGTGAAAATACCACCTCTTACCCAAGAAAGAAGAAAAGAACTAACAAAACTAGTATCTCAACTCGGAGAAGAAGCAAAGATTGCCATAAGAAACGCCAGACAAGAAGCTTTAAAAGATATAAAAAAACAATTTGAAGAGAAATTACTAAGTGAAGATGAAAAGGGTAGACTAGAAAAACAAATAGATGAAACAACAAAAGATCTTAACCAACAAGTAGATAAAATCGTAGAAACAAAAAAGCAACAAATAATGGAAGTAT
>JALWBF010000208.1:0-1410 GCA_027016055.1 Archaeoglobaceae archaeon
CCAACCATTTGAGCTCCTTAAATCCCTTCCATATCGCCGAAATGTTGCCGGCGTTTCCGACCGGCAGAATTACCTTATCCGGAACGAATCCCAATTCATCGACTATTTCATACGCTATAGTTTTCTGCCCCTCCAATCTGAACGGATTTACGGAGTTCAGCAGATAAAACCCCTGCATTGCGCAGATCTGCCTAACCAAGGCTAAGGCTTGATCGAAGTTCCCCTTTATCCCTATAACCTTCGCCCCGTGCATAAGCGCTTGGGCGACCTTACCCAACGCAACCTTTCCGGCCGGAAGGAGAACGTAAGCCTTCAATCCGGCCTTCGCAGCATACATGGCCATGGAAGCCGAAGTGTTGCCGGTCGAAGCGCAGGCTACGGCACTCTTGCCAAGCTCTATCGCCTTAGTGACTCCGACGGTCATGCCCCTATCCTTGAAAGAGCCGGACGGATTAGCCCCTTCGTGCTTCACATAAACCTTGCATCCGACTTCATTGCCGAGCCTTTCGCATTCGTAAAGCGGAGTTCCGCCTTCCTTAAGCGATACGGGTTTTATTTTAACCGGCAGAAGACATCCGTATTTCCAAACCCTCAAATCCCTGCCGTCAAGCTTAAAATCTACGTCGACATCTTTGAGCCTTACTTCCAAAAGTCCGCCGCATTCGCATGTGTAAATATCATCCCGCTCGTATTCCCTTCCGCATTCTATGCAGACCAAAGAGTATTCCATAATTGTAGCGATGTTGAAATGGCTTTTTATAGCTTTTTGAATAGGATTGGAGGGTGATCGAATGAAGGTAGTTCTGCTCGGAACAGGCGATTCCACTGGAACTCCGATAATCGGCTGTCACTGCAAGACGTGCGAGGACGCCAGATTGAAGGGATGGGAAAGGAAGAGATTTTCGGTTATGGTTCAGAATAGGGGCAAGACGCTGCTCGTGGATACATCCCCGGACATGAGGCGTCAGCTTCTTGATATGAACGTCGATAGGGTCGATGCTGTGATATGGACCCACTGCCACTTCGACCACTTCGGAGGTTTCGGAAACTTCTACAGGGTTCAGAGCGACGTTAGGGTTTACACGTTGCCCGAAATTCACGAAGAGATCGGGAGATTTATGGAATTTATGGATTATAAGCCGATCGATGTTGAATGCTACGAACCATTTGAACTGCTCGGCATGGAGATAACGCTGTTCGAGGTCAATCATCCTCCGGTCAAGAGCGTAGGAGTCAAGATAGTCTGCGACGGAAACACGGTTGTGATCAGCGGGGATACGAATATAAACATACCCAAGCGGAGTTTGGAAGTCATGGAGAATCCTGATCTCTTCATAGTCGAAGCTTTGGCTCCTAAAGGGAAATTTAGGAAGCATATGAATGCCGATGAAGCTCTGACCCTTGCGAAGA
>JALWBF010000208.1:1420-1708 GCA_027016055.1 Archaeoglobaceae archaeon
ATATAGCCGTAAGAAGGTATCCGATCGGCTACGATTACCAAACCTTCGAATTTAAGGAGGTAAAGCTCGATGCATTCTTTGGGGATTGACATCGGAGGTGCGAATCTGAAGGTTTCGGATGCCGATGGGAGATTCAGGCTGATCTATCTTCCAATTTGGAAGGAGTTCGATAGGCTAAAACCGGAGCTTGAAGCTATAAGGGATAGCTTTGAGCCCGATATCGTAGGAGTTGTTATGACCGCGGAACTTTCGGATGTGTTTCCAACGAAAACGGAAGGTATTCTGAGG
>JALWBF010000209.1 GCA_027016055.1 Archaeoglobaceae archaeon
TTAAAGTCCCGCCAAAAGGCTCTAAGGGCACAGCTCAAAGCCCAAGAGTCCTATGAGAAGTTAGTTGTAGCAGAGTTTGAAAACCAACTAGCCGATGGTGATAAACTCGCACGCGCCATAGCGGCTTCTGCACTTACAAGAGCAGATCTTATAACTATCGATGCAGAACTCTACAACACATATGCGAGAATACTTTTAGAGGTAGATAACAACTCTTTTTTAAAAGTTTTACATTTGCAAAAGGATAATAGTGATGATTAAAAAATATGGAATCTATCTACTAATCATACTTCTTGTGATTGTTGCATCGATTATGATCTATGTCAAAATAAACCCAAAAGAACTTCCTTCAAACCTTATGAGTGCGACGGGAAAAATAGACGGTGATCTCATAGCTCTGAACACAAAATATGGTGGTCGTATCCGTGATATCTCCATTGCAGACGGAGAACAGATATCGCAGGGGGATATAGTGGCGATTTTAAGAAGCCGTGAGTATGTCAAGAAGATCGAGGCTTTATCTGCGGAGGTTGATGCCGCAAATGACAACCTCAAGGCGATGCTCAACGAGTTTCATATCTTGGAAGTGAGCGTACCTCTGGAGATAAACAAAGCACACAAAGCTGTAGAGATCGCTCAAGCACAAAAAAAAGAACTTCTAAGCTCATTAAGAAGTTTGCAAGCCGTTGTACAACAAAGTAAAAAAGACCTGCAAAGAACACAAACGCTTTATGAGAAAAAACTTATAGCTCAACACAAGCTTGAACTAGCACAGCTACAATACACAAGCGACACAGAAAAACTTCAAGCCCTCCAAGAGCAGTCTATCGCTTTAAACAAAGCAGTAGAGATAGCTCAAGATAACTATGAACTTGCCCTGGTGCAAAAGAAAAAAGTGATCGCGGCTCACAATAACATAGAAGCGACAAAGAGTAAAATAGTGGCACTTAGAGCAAACAAAGAGGCGTTAGAGGCAGTTATGGACGATCTGAGTGTAAGATCACCGATCGATGGATATGTGGTAGAAAAAATAGCCAATAAAGGGGAAGTCCTTGGTGCGGGCATGGTGATAGCGACACTGATCGACCCGCAAAGTTTGTATTTGAAAGTGTTTGTTGATACGATGGAAAACGGCAAAATAAAAATCGGTGATAGTGCCGTCATCTTTTTAGATGCTCAACCGGATAAAGCTATCAAGGCGAAAGTGGTTAGTATTGCAGCCAATGCAGAATTTACTCCCAAAGATGTAGCCGTTAGAAGCGACAGAATACAAAGAGTCTATGCTGTGCATCTTAAGCCCTTAGAGGTTGATCCTTTGTTAAAACTCGGTATTGCGGCAATTGGAGTGATCTCAACGGATGGCAAAAATCTACCCGAATCACTTCATGAGATACCAAGTATCTAAAACGGAAAACAGCTATGGCAGAGTTGGAAGTTCACAACATAAAGGTGACATACAAAACACTCACAGCTGTTTCAAATATCTCGTTTGAAGCCAATGCAGGGGAGATTATAGGTCTTATAGGGGCTGATGGTGCCGGGAAAAGCTCTTTGATGCATGCCATTGCGGGAGTGATACGTTTTGAGGGTTCCATCAGCTACAAAGGGTATGTGTACCACTCTGCAAAAGAGTGTGAACAGATAAAATCTGAGATATCTTTGATGCCTCAGGGGATAGGACTCGTTCTTTATGATACGCTCAGTGT
>JALWBF010000210.1 GCA_027016055.1 Archaeoglobaceae archaeon
CCTCCAAGCTCTTCTCAGCTATTACGTTCGGAAGAATTCCTTCAACTTCCAAGCAGATATCTGGCTTCTCTTTGAGCTTTAATATCAGTTCACGCATATTCTTTCACTCCTCCTGAGCTCATTTTCTCCGATTACGTAATTCGAAAGGCTAACCGAATAGTATCTCTTGAAGTAGTAATCAAGATCCTTCTCGATCAGTGATCTATCGATTTTACCCATCGCATCCACCCAGAACGTTCTTCCGTGCGTAACCTTTACTATCTCACCCTCCTTAACGATTATCTCCCCGCCCTTTATCGTTAGGTAAGCGTTGCTCAGAGCCTTTTCGAGCTTCTCGTAATCCTTCGGATCGAACTCGAGCGGATTTATGTCGTAAACTGCTATATCAGCATCCGCTCCAACCCCCAAATGACCCTTGTTCGGCATTCCCGCAGATTTGGCTGGATTCGTCCTCGTTATCATTGCTATCTCGTAGAAGTCGTATTCCTTATCTATCGATGGCAGCACAGTTCTGTGCTCGGTGGATTTATGCACTTTGGCGAGCATATCTTCCCTTGCCTTCCTGCTCATAAGCCATGCTATAACTTTCGGATAGTTCGTGAATATCCCGCCATTCGGGCTGTCTGTCGTTAAGATAACCTTCTCCGGCTTTATGAGCAGTGCAAGCTCAAGCCCAACTGCCCATTGGATTGCGTTGACGAGAACCTTGGGCGAGTATATGTAGGGAGTAACACCCGGAGCGGTTTCGAGTTCAACATCCTTGTTAACCCACTTTAAACCCGTTAATAGATAGAGGTCGTATTCCATGGGTGCATCCGCCGTCATCGTCGTAGTATCTCCGAATATAACGTTTCCGGTATCGATCATCACGTTATCGTTCTTGTTAACCTCCTTTGCAACCTCATCAGCCTTCGATTCGAAAGTCTTCCAGCTGTCTCCGCCATAGCTGTGGAACTGCAGATGGGTAACGTGAAGCGATTGCCTTCCATCGAAATCCTTATGTCTGACGAGCTGAAGGGTCTTTATCGTGATCTCGTAATTCCCCGGCTCTCCCAAGCAGTTGCAGTGAAGATGAACGGAATGCGGAAGATTTAGATCGTTGCAAACATCTACGAGGCTCGTAATAATGTCCTTCGGCGTAACTCCGAAGTAGGGCACCTCTTCATTCAAATCGTGAACGTTCTTCCTCCATCCCCAAGCTTCGGTTCCGCCGGGGTTCGTGATTTTAACGGAATAACCCTTAGTAGCCCATAAAAGCCATGCAACGTATGCTTTCAGTTCCTCATACTTCTCTTCGCTTATGTATTTCATTACGAACCAGTTTCCGTCGTAAAGCGGAAACGCCGCCTTATCTATTATCGGAATCTCGTTGAGCTCGTGATGCGTGTGTCTGGCTAAAAGCGGAGGCATTGCCGGAGTTATCACGGTCGTGTAGCCGAGTCTTGCATAATCGTAGCCGATGAGATGGACTGAAGGAACAGAATATCCGCTACCGCTTCTCAAACCGTTCCTCCTCGCAACCATTCTTCTTAAGCTATCTTCCGGACGGAGCAACCTTCCGACGTTCACCTTCCCTCCGGCTATGTGGCTGTGGATGTCAAATCCGGCGGGCATAACGAGCTTGTTGCTGACATCTATAACCTTCGCGAATCTGACCTTCTCTACTATCTTCCCATCCTTAATGCATATATCCATCTTCTCCCCG
>JALWBF010000211.1:0-5571 GCA_027016055.1 Archaeoglobaceae archaeon
AGAGGATAACAGATTTAACGCAGGAGATTTCGATGTATGAGTGTTCAGATGAGTTCCTGCTTGAGAAGTTCGAGGGAATGGTTGACACTCTGCTTACGATGTTCGAGGTTATCGAGAAAGCCTACGAGGGCGACACCGAGAACTTGAGAAAGCAGTTATGGGCGTTGGATGACCTCGTAGATAGATACTACGTTGAGGCAATGGACTACATGTCCGAAATGTGCGGTTGTTCCGTGGACTGGGTTCTTACCGCGAGGCATCTTGAGAGGATAGGAGATCTTCTGGGAAAGGTCGGGGCGAGGATAATATTTATCGAAGAGGGTAGAAGGGTTTGGATAAAGTGATGGGGATGAAGAGGGAGGTTAGGAAGGTATATTCGAGCGGAAGGAGTAGCTACATAGTTACGTTGCCGAAGGATTGGGTTGAGAGGAACGGTTTAAAGGCTGGAGACGGAGTAATAATGGAGATAGGAGATGGGACGATCATCATCTCTGTGGGCAAAGAGGAAAAGATTAAGAAGGATGCTTTGATCGATGCGAAGGATTTGGAAGGTGAACCACTGATAAGAAGGATAATATCGTTCTATTTAGCCGGATACGATTCTCTAAGGATAAAGGTTTACAACGAGGAACACAGAAGGGCTGTAGCCTTGGCTTCCGATATACTGATCGGAGCGGAAGTTATAGAGGATCTCGGAAAGGAGATAGTGCTGGAGATTTTCATGGACGATACGAGGTATAAGCCTATGGACATAGTAGAGAAGATGGGAAACATATGCATAGCCATGCTATCCGATTTTTGCACAGCTTTGAGGAATCTCGACAGATACATCTGCTCAACCCTTCACGTGAGAGAAGAAGAGATCGACAGGTTGCACTTCTTGGTTTTAAGACAGCTCAAGTCTGTAGTTAGGCAGTGCGGGTCGAACGATCTTCAAACAACGAAAGCGTTGGAGTTCAGAACGGTCGTTAGGGCTTTTGAAAGAATAGCGGATCACATAGCGAACATGTCGGATAGCCTGATGAAGCTCGGAAAGCCGATTCCGGAGCTCTGCGATCTCGTAAACGATGTTCACGAGCTACTCAAAACAGCAAACATCTCTTTTTTGAGGAAAGATACGGAACTTGCTGATTTCGTTCTGAACGAGTTCGGAAAGCTGTCGGAGATGGAAGATGCAATCTACAGGCAGTTCATAGAGCAAAACGTTAAGGAAGCCCTTTTCATGAAGTCCATAATCGACAGCCTCTTCAGAATCGCAGCTTATTCGGCTGATATAGCCGAAGTCGTCATAAACATGTGCGTTCCGGATTAGCGGCTCTAAGCCTTATTACGAAAATCGAACCCTTCGGCTTATTATCTTCAATCCAAACCTTTCCGCCGTAGCTTTCGACTATCATCTTAACGAGATATAAACCCAAGCCAGTGTGTTTCCCGAATCCCTCCTCAAAAACCGCTTTTTTATCCTTAATTCCCGGTCCGTTGTCAGCAACTCTGATCTCAACCCATCCGTCGAGCTTTCTTGCCGTAATTTCAATCTTAGGAATTTTTTCATCGCTGTGAACTATCGCGTTGATTATCAAATTTCTGAATACCGAAGCCAAAAGATCATCGGCCAAAACGCTGACATTCGGAACGTTAATGTTTATCTCCGCATTCGGATATCCAGTAGCTTCGCGTTCCAAAATTTCTCTAAGATTTATTGGCTTTAGCTCTGTCTTGCTTTCAACATCTCGAATGGATTTAATGAGATTTATGGAATTTTTAATTCTGAAGAAGATGCTCTCTATTAGCCTTTCATCCCTATTTTCTTTGTAAAGCTCAAGATAACCCAAGATTGCTGTGAGATCGTTCAGTATATCATGTCTCATGAGTTTGTTCAGAAGCTCGACCTTTCTCCTTTCCCTCTCTATATCTTCTACCGTAACTATCTCCAAGTTTTCGGAGTAAATCTTATACATGGTAAAAAGTATGATGATGTAGCAGAGGTTGCCGAAGACATCTGGAAGGGAGCCTGTGTAATATATGTTCCAAGCCTCGTAGTAGCTGTATAGGACATTTTCTATCAGTATCAGGGATAGACCTACGGCAAGGGTGCAGTATATGAATCTTAACCTTCTCTTAACGTAAACTAAGAGGAGAAGGGTAACTATTGGAATCGATGCGATATTAATGGCTACATACAACGTCGATACGAAAGCTTCGAGCGGGCTAAGACTGCCTTTTACGCAATACATTACCGGAAACAGAATGGCGTCGACGGCAAAAGCGGTAAGTATGGATGCAATTATATAGCTGCAAAGATCTATGTATCTTATATATTTTTTTAATATTGCGATCAAAATGTATATAAACGGTATGTATGATGAAATCCAGAAAACGTCTGCAAGGGATGGGAAGGGATTGACTCCGATTATCTCGTAATAATTCCAGGTTATTTCTCCGAGCCAAGCCAGAAGAGATGAAAGGGCTACTGCAAGTCCTATCTTCTTTATCTCGCCTTCGGAGTGGATATAGATTATCAGAGCTATTACGAATATCAATAAGGGAACGACTGTTGTGAAAACATAATTATGAATTCTCGCCAAATCCGGAGGCAAAAAAGCGCTCAAAGTTGCAATAATAATTCCAATAATCAGGGCAACTGTTGTTTTCCGCATATCTTCTCTATTAGCTCGATAAGCTTCCTTTTGGTTATCGGCTTTTCAAGTAAAGCTATCGCTCCAGCTTTGAGTATCTCCTCCCCTTTTGATTCGAAAGCGGTAATCCCTACGATCTTAGCATTTGGATCTATCTCAAGGATTTCTTTCGTCGCCTGAATTCCATCCTTCTTTGGAAGAAGGATATCCATAAAGACGATATCTGGTCTCTCCTTCTTGTATAGCTCAACTGCACTCTCGCCGTCAGAAGCTTCGATTACCTCAAAATCGTTCAGCATTATCTTCAGGATCTCCCTTATCGCGATGTCGTCGTCAACTATCAAAACCTTCATAATAACACCCCACACGCATCATTATACTTGTGCTAATGATGATATTTAAAATTTGTCTTTCATCAATTAGGGATATTAGCAAAATATATGTAAAAATAAATTTTTAATTTAATGTGCCATAACGGAAAGCTTTATTTTGGGTGAATCTAACTTGCCATGAGATGAATCGTTACGAGCTTGAAGATCCGCACCAACATAAGCTGGTAAATAGGATATTCGGTGGTCTGATATCGAAGTATAGGCTTGAGGATATAATGAGGTTGGTGAAGGAGAACAAGAATTGCACCGTGTATATATCTCTGACAAGGGAAAATCCTATGGATGTCGACATAGTCGTTGATAAGGAAGGAAAATACAGCTACTGCTGTGGAGACGTTCTAATGATCCCGATTCCAAAGAAGTTCGCTGTTTTAGAGCCGGATAAAAAGTATTTCGAGATGACTCTCAAGGCAAACATATTCTTGGCTCTTATGAAGGCTGATGAGAAAGAACTTCACACTTAGTCAAGCTTTTATCCAAAGAGTTTCTATGGCTTCTAATGATATGCGACGCTTGTGGTGGCAAGGGTTACGTTGAAGTTGAAGAAACATGCAAGACGTGCAACGGAACCGGAAAAGCTAAGGGTTTCGATCCCAAGATCACAGCCGAGCTTTCCAAAGAGCAGCTGGAGCTGTTCATGAAGGGAATCTGCGGAGTTTGCAAGGGAACTGGAAAAGTCAAGCGATTGGAAGTGTGCAGGGTTTGCAACGGAACAGGAAAGGCTGGGAAGTGCAAACTTTGCGGTGCTAAAGTTGTGGGTAATCACGACCTTTGCCCGAGTTGCAGAAGAAAACCTCACGCTTATCAGCTTAGGAACAGTTGCGGTATTGAAGATTTGAGGCTGAACAGGGTTTACGTTGGGAAGGTTTCGGCCGTAACAGATATAGGCGTCTTCGTTCAGCTGAACAAGAGGCTTAGGGGACTGATTCATAAGAAGAACCTCGGAAATTTAAGGCTCAAAGAAGATGAAACGGTTCTCGTTAAGATTGCCAACATAAGGCCTACCGGGGAGATAGATCTTATCCCGCAGCAGATGGAGAACTATGCGGTCGTTGAGGTTTCTAAGGATGTCCCCCTCGTTAAAATATCCCAGCTTGAGCAGCTGGCTGGGAAGATGGTTCAGATAAGGGGAAAGGTTACGCACATAAAAGAAACCGGCGGTCCCACGATCTTCACGATTATAGATGAAACGGGAAGCGTTAATGCTGCTGCGTTCGAAGGTGGAGATAGGGCTTATCCGGAAATCCATGTGGATGACATAGTTACGGTTATAGGCATAGTTAAGAAGAGGGAGACCAAGCCTTACATAGAAGTCCTCGAAATGGAAAGACTTTTGGGAGAGGAAGCGTATGCGATTCAAAGGCTAATACAGGAGGAATTGGAGAAGAGGAGCGAGCCGATCTTCAGGGGATTCCTGATTGAGAGCGAAGTTTTGAACGCCCTTAAGGACGTTATGATTGCAGTTGCCAAAGAGCTCAGAAAGGCTGTATTCGAGTCGAGACCGATCATAATAAGGCATCACTGGGATGCCGATGGAGTATGCGGAGGAATTGCGCTTGAAAAAGCCTTAATCGATTTGGTTGAAAAAATCCATGCTGATCCTGAAGCTAAGTATTATCTGATTAAGAGGAGGGTTTCGAGGGCACCTTTTTACGAGCTTGAGGATGTCGTTAAGGATCTGGATGAAGCTCTTGAGGATATGGACAGACACGGCGACAAGATACCGCTTGTGGTTCTCGTGGACAACGGATCGGGTTGCGAGGACATTCCTGCAATTAGACAGTTCTTAGCGTTCGGAGCTGATGTTATAACGATAGATCACCACTTTCCGGATGAAGAGGTTGACAGATATTTGCTCTACCATGTAAATCCCTACAAGGTCGGTGGAGACAGCAACTATACATCTGGCGTCCTATGCACGGAAATAGCGAGGATGATAAATCCTGATGTCGGCGATCTGACTTTGCTCGCTGCTGTTTCTGTTGTCGGAGATAGGGCTGAGGGTGAGGTTGAGAAATACATCGAGCTGAGCGGTGTAAGCAGAGAAGAGCTATACGACATAGGACTCGCACTCGAGTATGAGGGGTTCCATCTGAGGTATCGTCCTTCATCTTACATAATGCACGAAATATTGGGATTCGGAAGGAAGGACAGGCAGAAGAAGCTGGTCGAGATGCTTTCTGAATACGCTAAGGAAGCGATAAGGGCTCAGGTTGAAACTGCGATGCAGGGAGTTAAAATTCAGGAGCTGCCGAACGGAGTCGTATTAGCCGCTTTCGATGTGGAGAATTATGCGAAGAAGTTCACCTTCCCGCCGCCGGGTAAGCTTACCGGAGAAGTTCACGACAGGCTTAGGCAGAGGTATCCGAAGATCGTAACGATAGGATATGGGCCGGATTTCGCAGTTATAAGGAGCGAGGGCGTCGAGTTGGACATTCCAAGGTTCGTCAGAGAGTTGCAGCAGGAGGTTCCCGGGGCTGGAGTGGAAGGTGGCGGTCATTTGGTTGTCGGATCGATAAAGTTTATTCCGGCTAAAAGAAAGG
>JALWBF010000211.1:5581-18071 GCA_027016055.1 Archaeoglobaceae archaeon
GCCTGAGCACTATATCAGGGAGTTCGTCAGATATTTTAACGAGAGAAACGCAACCGGGCTATATGAGTTGTTCTCAGAAAGGGTTAGGTTGAACCATTCGATTGGAGAGCTTGAAGATGCGTTAAAATTCGCTGAAAAGAACGACATCAAGATCGTTAATTGGAAGATTGTCGGCAGTAGATTTTCGCCCAAAGCCGTCACCGTAAGCTTTAAGATAATTGAGAAAAACGTAACGAAGAACAAGACGATTACTTTTCCGTTTCTGTATAAGAGATGCAAAACCTATGAAAGGATCATCGTTGACGGTAAAACCGTCAATCACACTGTAATATACTTCGTGGGCTACATCGACGGATGGATAATTAGGGATGTAATTAACTAACATACAATCGAAACAGCTATATTTTCACGAATCAACAGCTTGGCATGAACGACTTCACAGCCGTCTTTCTGGCATCGACTGCAGTGATGATTATAATAGCCCTGCTTTTCCTGCTAACGCTGAAGAGGGTTATGGATCTCGAGAAGAAGTTATCCTGAGAGCGTAGAGTTCTTCGAAGAAAAGGCTTCGCTTGGCAGCAATTTTGAAATCGAATCCCCTTTTTTTAATCTCTTTAAATATATACGGAATATTGTAGGATGAAACTATCAGAATTATTCTTCCGTCATCCGCAAGAACATCCCTAACCTCATCCAAAAATCGAACCATAACTTCGATCCCGTGCTTACCGCCATTCAAAGCCTTCTCGATCCAGTCTCCTATCTTCTCTTCATCGCTTAATTCTAAATAGGGAGGATTAAAAAGGATCAACGTAAATTTCTTCCTAATTCCTTTCGTAAGATCAGTCCTTATAACGTTCAAACCTTTCCTCTTCGCCTCTTTCACTGCATAAGGAGATATATCGGTTGTAAGCAGAAATCTGCACTTATCTTTGAGCTTTTCGGCGACGTAACCGCTACCGACGCCGACTTCCAAGACATCGTCATCTGGCTTTATCTCTTTCAAAGCTACTTCCAGCAGAAGTTCGGAATCCTCCTGCGGGGGATAGACTTCCATGATCGGCACCTATTCTAATGAATCTGCTATTTCGGCATAAATTTCAGGCGGAATTTCCTCGGGTCTTTTCCTCATCAGCTCTTCAGGAACTTCTACCTTAACCCCTTTTTCCTTGCTCCATTCCTCAACTATTTTCCCGAACATCTTTCTTCTCTGAGAGAAAGCGAACCTCACAAAATCCTCGAAAACATCCAAGTTCTTAACCTCTATTTCCGGCTTTGGTATTATTCGAACTATTGCAGATTCAACCTTGGGTTTCGGCTTAAATGCCGTCGGAGGTATGATGTCCAGTATCTCAGCCCTGCAGTATGCCCTCGCAACGACGCTCAGCCTTCCATACTTCTTACTTCCCGGCTTGGCTATCAGCCTTTCCGCAAACTCCTTCTGATACGTAACAACCGCAAGCTTGAAATCGTGCTTTAGCAGTTTGAAAGTGAGCGGGGATGAAATCTGATACGGAATGTTCGCAACGAACTTGTCGAATTCCGGAAATTCGACCTTAAGAGCATCTCCGTGGATCAGAACGAATCTTCCGGATTTTATATCATCCTCGAACCTCTTCTGAAGGTATCTGACTAATCTTCCGTCGAGCTCTATGCCGTAAACCTTCTCAACGCTCTTGAGCAGTAACCTCGTAAGCCTTCCCGTTCCGCATCCGACTTCGAGCACGACATCGTCAAAGCTGAGTTCGGCATACCTCACTATTTTATGCAGGAATCTTCTGCTTACAAGGACGTGCTGACCCCTCGACTTAAGGAGTTTCATTGTCCTACATACATCGGATGTCCAAATATACGTTTTGACAGATATTTTTGTTCATCTACGGATATCGCTCATTAGCACTGTCTTGTGTTATTACCCGTGCTAAATGCATGTAATAATTGAAATTATAAAAATTCTTAATATTGTATTATACTACAGTTTAGCTCATTAGAAGCTGGGCAATTATTCTTTTTCTTTCCTTTTGAATTTCTTTAAGTCTTTTGAATAAATTCGTTTAAAAAGCTTAAATACTCTAAAAGCCCCATATAGAGTTAATGGTAAAGAAGTTAACGATATCGGATGAAGCGTATTGGAAGTTAATGGAGGTTAAGGTTAAGCTTAGATGTGAGACTTGGGAAGAATTTGCGGATAAGATTCATAAAATGGTGTTTGATGAAAAAGAGTGAATAAGTTTAGGCTAAGACCAACGAAGGAGCGGGAGAAGGTTTTGCTTAGTCTGTGCGAGATGTCATCGGTATTATGGAACAAGCTGAACTACGTTAGAGGACAAGCGTTTTTCGAAGGGAATTGTTACAGATAAATCCATATTGGTGGTATTGGACTACGAAAATACCATATTATCAATCGATAGCTATGAAAATGAATAAACGCTACACAACGAAAAGAATCAGAAAATACTATCGAAAAAGACGGCTTAGGTTTAGACATGCTCAATACAATTATACACAAATTCGTTAAGCTCTGCTACGAGAAGGAAGTAAGTGAAATTGTTGTTGGAGATGCTAGCGAAATAAGAGAGAACAATGATAAAAACGCTAAAATTAAAGAGAATTATACGTCGTCGGTTTGTCCAAGATGCGGTTCAAAGGGCAAAAGAATAACAAGAGGGTCGTTCTACTGTCCTAAATGCAACCAAATAATGAACGCTGATGTTGTGGGTTGTTTGAACATCGCTAAAAAGTGTAAAGCATAATCCCGAACCCCAGCTGGGGTGGGGATAACGGGGTGCTGGCACACCCCACAGTCCTCCGTATCGGAGGACTGCAAACATTCGTTACTCCCAATGATTATATAAAATCTTACTTTTTAGCACTGCACAAAATCCCTGAAATTTTCCATGCTCACTTAAGGAACAGATTGAGCAATGATAGTCATTATAGTTATAGTTGTTATAGTTATGTTCAATATATCGTAATTTCTAAAATATGTTTATTTACTTTAAGTTTAAGATGGAGAAGGGTTTTATCGTTATGATTCTAGCGAACATCTTTAATATCACCGATTTAGTGACGACCATCTATGCTGTTAACGTGTTGGGATTCAAGGAGATAAACGTCTACGTAGATATGATTCTTAGGAGCAATCTCTTGCTTTATGTTGCGTTTAAGATCGGTTCCCTGATTGCGCTATCGTTCGTTTACGTATTATCCTTGAGAAGTCGGCATCCTTTTGTTATTGGTGTAAACAGGGGGTGTGTTATCAGTTTTTGCATGATGTGTTTTGTTCTCGGGTTGGCATCTGTTTTGAATGCTTGTCAGATTTTGTTCGGAGAAAACGTGACACCCGTTCTGCTTTACGTGGCCAAGATAATTCCAACGTTAAAAGTTATTTAAAATAATTAGCGCCGCCGCCAGGATTCGAACCTGGGACCATCGGCTTAACAGGCCGACGCTCTACCAGCTAAGCTACGGCGGCTCGAATTGTTTATTATATGCATGTGCATTTAAATCTTACTCTCGGTAGCTATGATCCTTCTCGCATTAAGTTTGCCGAGCTTGGAAGCTCCGTCGACCAGTATCGATTCATCCGCTTCAACAACACCTATCACCGAACCGCTCGATATCCTAACGTTCTTAGCTTTAACAGCGTAACCCACGCATTTATCCTGAATGAAAACGTCCTCCTCAGCTATTATAGACCTAAATTTAGTGTATGCTCCGATTACAGCCCTTCTGCATATTATATCCCCGCTTACGATGCAACCCTTTGCCAAGTAAACCTCATCCGCCTCGATGTTTCCCCAGAAGTTGGTAAACATCCCGGCAACAACCCTTCCGTTGAATCTCAAATGCCTAACGACCACACCATCCTTTTTTATTATCAAAACACCCTTAGATCTGTCCACCTTGAACATGCGATCACCTCTTGAGCCTTTTAACACCCTGCCTGACGGAAACGGCAACACCCCTATTGAACTCGAGCATCTCCTTAGCGGATAAAATTGCTCTTCCGGTTGCCAGTAGATTATCATCCTCGTCAACAACTATAACCTCATCGTTAGCCCTTATGCTCGGATCGACATCCACAACGTGCTTAGCAAACACGCTTCTACCTTCGGCAATAAACTCCGCAACATCCTTAAGCACGACGACCCTAAGCTTGGGATACTCGAAAGCCTCGTGAAGTCTTCTGGCACCTTCAATGCTTAACGTGAACCAGCCCGAATCCGCTTTGAGCGTAGCAATTCTAACTCCACCGTCCTTTATCTGCCTTATCCTCCCCGTCGTCGGCGAGAGGACGAACTTGCAAGTTTCGGGAAAAAGAACCCTTCCGGCTCCTCTACCGAATTGGTAATCGGCTATAACTCTGACTGTTCTCAGCATCTTATCTTCCATACCTCCTTTCCCTCCTCTGAAATTCCCTCAGACATCTTAAAAAATCTACGTATCTGAAGCTCTTCCAGTCCATATCTATAAAGTATAGCTCGCTGTATATGCTCTGCCAGATCAAAAATTCCGGAATCTCCTCACCGGCTTTAACTATCAAATCAGGTGAACTCTTAATTTTGAGAAATCTCTCCACATCGTGTTCGTCAACCTTATTCGGATCGATCTCACCCGATTTAACGAGCTTGGCTAATTCCTTAACGGCATCGGTAATCTCATCCTTACCCCCGTAACCTTCGATCAGATTTAGCGTTATGCTTCCGACCTTCTTGGACTGTATATTCTTCTTCTCCCCTCTAAAGCAGACTGTAACCTCTTTAACTTTAAATTTTTCACACCACTTTAAAAAATTTTTCAAACCGTTTTCAATAAAATCGTTATCGGCAACTATCATTATATGCTTCGGAATTTTTCCAGATGAAAGCTCCCTTTCAAGCTTTCTCTCGTAGATTTTTTTTATAAATTCGATCATCGACACAAATTTTTAAAAGCATGGTTAATTAAACCTTTGCAATGTTTATAATTCCGGCAATAGCTCTGATAGCGACATCGCTAAGCCTTATATACGCCGTAGCGATCCTTCTGATCGTCGCGATCTTAGCCCATAAGAGGGATTATGTTTTGAGGGATGTATCCATACTCTCAGCACTCCTGCTCGCTTTAACGAAGCTCGGGCTTTCCAAGCCAATAGTTTTGGCATCCATGTTCATTCTGCTCGGACACAAATTCAAAAGAAACGCAATCTGGAACATATTAATTTACACGATCTTGGGTTTTTCTTTTTTCATGTTTTACGACTGCGTTAATAGTTTAAATTGGAATATGGAATACATAGTTTTTCTATCCCTTATGGGCGGTCTTACCGCATCGCTGATCGAAAGCGTAAGCGGTAAAGAACTCGTCATTCTGTTAGCGGTCGCTACGGTCTATACGATCTTCCACATATATGCGATAAACGTCCCCTTGGATCAGCTTGCAGTTGCTTTTGCAATCTCTTTCTTTCTGAGTTTGCTCGCCACGAAATCCGGAGTTGCTGATGAAAGCGGGTTGCTGAGCGCAACTCTGATCGGAACCCTTACGATAGTTTTCTCCGACATAAGATTCTTCGTAATCCTACTTCTGTTCTACGGAATCGGATCAGCCGTGACGAAATACAAGTATTCCGTAAAGCTTGCGAGGGGGATCGCTGAGCAAGCCGGGGGTGCGAGGGGTTATGCAAACGTGTTCAGCAACAGTCTTCCAGCCCTATTCTTCGTAATGAACTACGGAGTCTTTAAGTCCGATCTGTTCTTAACTGCTTTCGTCGCATCAATAGCGACGGCTTTGGGCGATACCATGGCAAGCGAAGTCGGGAAAACAGCTGAAAAAGTCTATCTGATTACGAACTTCAAGCGTGTAGAGCCGGGGGTCAGCGGTGGCGTTTCGATCGTAGGGGAAATAGCCGCTTTTATCGGATGCATGATCGTATGCATCTCGGCTGTTTTGCTTAGAATCGTAAACTTCAAGCTCGCAACCATCGCTTTTTTAGCCGGATTTATCGGAGTTCACGTTGACAGCATACTGGGCGCGACGTTGGAAAAAAGAGGATATTTGAATAATGCAGGCGTTAACTTCTTCGCTACTCTAAGCTCTGGACTGTTCTGCTATCTCCTCCTCAGATAGAATGCCAAAGCCAACGCTGCAAGTCCCGAAGCTATGCCGAAGCCCGGAATTTCGATGTTCGAAATCTGGTGGATGCGGTGGTAAGCGTGGACTTCCTCTTCCGGCGTTATCGGCGGGGCTTCAACCTTAACGAGCTCCTTTTCAGGATAGACCTTCGCAACTACCAATATCAGCTTCGCGAGCCTTTCCGATAGTTTGTAGTATGAAATCGCTAAAGCCATGTCCTTCTGCGTTTCAGCGAATTCGTAGTATGCTGTGGGCAATATGGGAGTTACAGCCTTCTCAGCTTCAGCCAAAGCAGCTTCAGCGGACTTCTTTGCTGATTCAAGCTTATCCTTGAGCATTTCATCGCTCACAACACCTATGAACTCGATGGACAAGCTAGCCTTCGTAATGGCATCTATGCATGTTATAGCCGAACCCGCATAGAATCCCATGTCGAACTGTCTTCTTGCAAGATCTATCGTATCCTCCGCACTGCTTATCAGGTTCGAATATCCGCCTATCGATCTCGCATAGACTATGAGGGATTCCGCTTCTCTGAAGTAAAACTCAGCCCTCTTCTTCAGTTCTTTTCTATTTATCGGAATATCCTCCTTTATAGTTTTCAACAGCGAAAGCCAGACCTTCGCGCTTTCAACCCTCTCCTTGGCTAAGGCTAAGTAGTTCAAAGCTGTATCGAAGTCTCCGCACGTTTTCGCATCGAACAGATATTCCTCAGCCCATGCTATCCTTTCCTCAGCTGCTCCGACGATCTGAAAAGATTCCACCCCCAAGTTCCTGATGCTCTTGAGGTATTTTACCATATCATCTATCTCCTTGCTTACGTTGTCGAATTCTCTGCTGAGATCATCGTAGTTGTTGATCGTATAGCGGTAGTATAGGTATCTAAGCCTTATCTCGGCTTGGAAGTATTTCGATGTTGCTGTGTAGTAGTATCCTTCATCATAATATTTGTCCGCTTCGCGAATTATCTGAATCGCCTCCTGAGGTTCCGTGAACTTCTTAACTATATTGAGCAGATGCATGGTTCTGTTCTTCATGTTTATTGCGAGTATCTTTAGCAGATCCGAATACTTCGAGATGTTAAAAGACGGCTTCGGCTTTTTGATCGTGTAACCGGTGTAATACCACAAAGCCTGCTCTATAGTGCTGACTTCGATAACCTTAACTCCGAGCTTCTTACCCATCTCCACGAGATCCACGGGCTTCATCTTGGTAGTGATGATCAGGAAAGGACCCTGCCTCTTCTCAACCCTTTCTTGGACATAAACTATCCTCTGACCCTTCGGAATCAGGAATATCTTTGCTCCAGCCTTCGCCGCAGCTTCGAGCTTATAGGGAATTCCGCCAACGGGTCCGATGAATCCGTCCGGATAGATCATTCCCGTCATAAATACGTCCTTTCTGAGCTTTAGGTTCTTCAATCCGGCGATGGTTGCTATGGTCATAACGGCTCCAGCCGAAGGACCTCCAACTATCGGTGCGTCCGCTTTTATCTCGTAGAAGAAGTCGTATTTTGTGAAGTCAATCCCGAGCAGATCGCAAGCGGTCAAAGCTGCGAGCTGAGCGCTGCCCTGCATGTCTATTTCGGTGTAGGGCACTATGGAAACGAAGACCTTTCCCGTTCCGGGCGTAATTATCACCGTGATGTTTATAACAGCTCCTTCGGGTTTTTCACCTGTTTTAACCGCGACAGCTTTAATATTGACGACTCTGGCGTTTAAGAATTGTCCTTTTGCCGGAATCAGAGAGATCATCAGCGTTAGGATCAGCGCGAGGGAAAGCAATCGACGCATAGCTGAATTTTATTGGAATAAAACAAAAATCTTTTGGAGGTTTGATGCAGACTAAATTAAATCAGGGTTTCGATGATGCTGTTCATCTCCTCAGCCTTCTCCTTCAAAATCTCCAAAGCCTTCCTCATCACGGTTTTAACTGGCAGAGCTCCGGTTCCTTCGACCGTGAATAGGTAGTTGTTCGTGTCCAAAACTTCTATCGCGTTTTCCTCGCAGTTCTTAACACATTCCATGCACATCGAGCATGCCAAGATGTTTTCTACAGCTATTTTGTCATTCTCAACCTTCAAAACCTTTCTCGGACAGACTTCAACGCATTTACCGCATTTATCGCAGTTATCCTTGATCACTATTTCCGGAATGATCTTGTAAAAGCATACGGAAACCGGCTGGAATTTTGCGTGCTCTTTTCCGGTTCCCAACCTTGCAACCGCTTCGATCATCAACTGCTGTCCTTCGTATAGCTCTATAATCGGTATATTATCGAAGACTGGCTTAACTTCCGGATCGTCGGAAATCAAATCGCCGGAATATACGATCTTTGGCCCCTCAACGTTCAGCCTGAAAGAAACTTGGCAGTTCGGACAGCCTTCGCCTCCGCAACTGCATTTATCTGGAAGATTGAATCTTTCTAAATCGGTTTTGATCGGAATCAAACCGATTCTGTGGGCTATGATTTCGTCATACAAGAATGATGTGTTCATGTAGAAATCCACATAGTCTACAGCCATCGTAGGAACCAAGCTCTTCATGGCTCTCCTGAACGAATTTGCCAGAGCTATTGGAGCATCGTAAAGTATAAACTTAACCTTAAATTCGCTTTCCTCAAGTATCTCGATTTTCATAGCTATACCCACACGAACTCTTTATTTAAAAGTTTGGTGGAAAATAGGAGGTTAAACTCTCCTACCCCTCTTACCGCCCGGCGGTCTTGTGCCGTCGTGCGGAATCGGCGTAACGTCCTCGATCCTTCCGATCTTAAGTCCAGCTCTCGCCAAAGCTCTTATCGCCGCTTGAGCACCGGGACCGGGAGTTGTGTGCTTGTTTCCACCCGGTGCACGAACCTTTATGTGAACGCCCTCGATTCCCTTCTCCTTGGCAATTTCAGCAGCCCTAAGAGCGGCTTGCATAGCCGTGTAAGGGTTTCCTTCATCCCTATCGGCTTTTACGATCATTCCACCGCTAATCCTCGCAATAGTCTCGCTACCGGTTATATCTGTGATCGTGATTATTGTGTTGTTGTAACTGCTAAATATGTGAGCAATACCCCACCTACCCTTTTTCTTCTTCTCAGCCATAAATTACACCTCCTAAGCAACTTCTACCCCTTCAGATTTCTTAGCGAAAGGAGAGTTCGGATAGTATCCGATTTTGCTTTCCTCATCCTTCTCGACGATGTAGCTCGGAGCCGTAACCCTTCTGCCGTCTATCGCTATGTGCCCGTGGGTTATGAGCTGTCTCGCCTGCTTAATAGTCCTCGCAAGACCCAGTCTGTAAACCAGCGTCTGCAACCTTCTCTCCAAGAAGTCTTCAACCGTAAGATTAAGAATGTCATCGAGCGTTGCGTTCTCATCGAGCACACCCATCCTTGCGAGCCTCTTGATTACAGCCTGTGCCTTAGCCCTTGCATATTCACCCTCTTTGCCCGGAAGATTTATCTTACCCAGTAGATCCCTTGCAACCCTTCTGTATTTTCTCAGGATGTTCTGGAACCTCCAAAGTTCTCTCTTATTCCTCAGCCCATATTTGATTACGAGCTGAGCCTCCCTTTCAAGCCTCGCTTTATCCCAGGGATGAGGAGGAGTAACGTATTTCTTCCTATGCCTTTTCGGATCGCCCATTCGATCACCTCACTTCTTCTTTCTAACAACTCCAACCGTCATACCCTTCCTGCCAGTAGATCTCGTTCTCTGCCCTCTAACCTTCTTACCTTTGGCATGCCTTATTCCTCTGTAGCACTTGATTCTGATCAGTCTCTCGATATCTATCATCCTCGCGAAGTCCACATCCTTTGCAAGCAGATGTAAGTCTTTGCCTGAATAGGGATCTTTCCTCCTGTTGAACATCCAAGACGGGATGTGCTGTTCAAGTTCCTCCTCAACGAACTTCCTAAGCCTCTCTATCGTTTCATCATCAAGCTCACCAAGCTTTTTACGTGCATCCAAGCCCAATGCATTGACTATAGCCCTCGCCATCCTTAAGCCGATCCCCTTTATGCCGGTGAGAGCCATCATTACGCTCTTATTACCATCCAAATCCGTATCCGCAATCCTGACAATATGCTTGAACTCCGTCATTTCATCACCGCTAAGAGAACCGAATATTAAAACGATATTTAAAGGTTGTTGCTCGATGCGGAGGGAAAAGTTGAGCTAGCTATATGTTCGTTTTTATAAAAGTCTAAAAATTCTGTTGGACGATACCGCATAAATCTCGACGTTCAATTTTTTAGCCTCGGAAATTACGTCTTCCTTGATTCTCTCATCCGAAACTCCGAAGACTATCCTGAGCCTTCTCCCCGTTAATATCGGACTCTGGATTATCTTACTCCAAAGCTTTCTTATCTTCTTCAGCTTTCTGAGCAACCTTCTTTGATCCGTCTCGATCTCAACGAAGATAACTTCTTCATCCTTAACTATTACAGCATCCGGTCTATATCCGATTTTTGAGAGTTTAGTCTGCTCGGATTCTAAATAGCAAGTCCCTCCATCTTTCATCAGCTCTTCGATTAGCTTAACCTTTGCGGAGTAGTGATCTAACCCTTCCGTGCTCTTTCTCCTAAAGCTTTCGAGCTCCCCAATGGCTATCTTTATCTCTTCAATCGCCCTTTCAATCGATTTGAAGTTCAATAACCTGTTTAATTCTTCAAGCTTTTCGACTATCCCTTCGAGCTCCCTCCTTAATCTTTCATTATCTCCCTGCATCTTCTCACTATCTTATCCAGTTCAACCAAAGCCTGAATGGGGGTCAGGTTAACCACATCTATCTTTGCTATCTCCCTCAAAAACGATGCGATGCTCTCATCAAAATCCGAACCCCTCATCTTAAGCAACTCGAAAGCCCTCCTTATAACTTCCTCCGGCAAATCCGCCATGCCTGCAACCTTAATCCCGTAGCTCTCGCTCGATGCACCTCTTCTAATCTTCCTATCGAATTCTATCTTGCCATCTTTTTCCTTAATTCCGAAGTGGTAATTCTTCACTCCCTCAAGTCTGTTTTCGAGCACGGAAAGCTCGTGGTAATGGGTTGCAAACAGAGTCTTGGCTCCTATTCTGTCGTGAATATATTCCACTATTGCCCAAGCCAAGCTCAAGCCGTCTTTTGTGCTCGTGCTTTTTCCAACTTCGTCGAGCAAAATTAGGCTTCTATTTGTGGCGTTTCTGAGTATCTTTGCTATCTCATCCATTTCAACCATGAAAGTGCTGTAACCTCTTGTTATGTCATCCACCGAGCCTATTCTCGTAAATATTCGATCTACAATTCCTATAACAGCATAGCTTGCCGGAACGAAGCTTCCGATCTGAGCCAATATTGTAATCAAAGCCACCTGCCTCAGGTAAGTCGACTTTCCAGCCATGTTTGGGCCAGTAATAATCAAAATCCTGCTTTTCTTATCTAAGGTAACGTCGTTAGGAACGAATTTGGTAGTTAGCTCTACGGTAGGATGCCTTCCGTCCCTTACGATTATGTCGTAGCCTTCGTTGACCTTCGGTCGGGTGTAGTTGTATAAAACCGCAACCTCTGCGAGAGATGCCAGAACGTCCAATTCTGCTATTCTGCTTGCGCAGTCTCTTATCCTATCAACATGCTTCGCTACCTCATTCCTAATGCCCTCGAATATCTCATATTCGAGGGATTTTATCTTCTCCTCGCAAGCCAGTATCTTCTCCTCCCTTTCCTCAAGCTCCGGAATCGTATACCTTTCGGCATTAACCAAGGTTTGCTTCCTCTTGTAATGCTTAGGAACCAACCTTATCTTCGACTTCGGAACTTCGATGTAGTATCCGAATACCGTGTTGTATCCGACCTTCAAGCTTTCAATTCCAGTCTTCCTCCTTTCCCTCTCCTCTATCATCCTTATAAAGCTCTCATGCTCCTTCTTCAGATTCTTAAGCCTATCCAGTTCCTCGCTGAATCCATCCTTTATTATTCCACCCTCCTTAACAGTTATGGGCGGATCATCGACTATAGCGGAATCTATAAGTTTGCACACATCGTCAAGCGTGTCAAGATTCGATATTATGCTCCTAAGCTTCTTTGACGTGAAATTTAATTTCTTAAGCCTTGAAACGGCCTTTAGGGAGTTCTTCAAGGCAACAAGATCCCTTGCATTCGCAGACTTAAAGTCTATTCTGCTTACGATCCTCTCCAAATCGTAAACTTCCTTCAGTATCTCCCTTACGTTCTGCCTCAGGAAGGATTTCTCCTTAAGTTCTTCGACAGCATCGAGCCTGCTTTCGATTTCATCTATATCCAACAGAGGTCTCTGAAGCCACTTCTTAAGCAACCTGCTACCCATAGCGGTTACGGTTCTATCCAAAACTTCGATGAGCGTCCCCCTTCTGCTTCCGTCTATTATGTTC
>JALWBF010000212.1 GCA_027016055.1 Archaeoglobaceae archaeon
TCGGAAACGCCGGCAACATTTCGGCGATATGGAAGGGATTTAAGGAGCTCAAATGGTTGGGTCTGATCGATTCCCTGCCGAAGATGATAGGAGTGCAGGCTGAAGGTGCAAATCCGATTTACAAAGCGGTTAAGGAAGGCAGGGATGACATAGAACCCGTTTTAAATCCTGAAACGATAGCGACGGCTATAAGAATAGGTCAGCCGGTAAATGCGAGGAAGGCGATTAGGGCGATTTATGAATCCAAGGGAACGGCTGTGCAGGTGAGCGATGAGGAGATTACGAGGGCTCAGAAGGATCTGGCATCTATTGAGGGAATCGGAGTTGAGCCCGCTTCCGCGGCATCCATCGCTGGCTTGAGAAGGCTTGCGGAAAACGGTGAAATAGAGAGGGATGAAGTCGTGGTCTGCATAACGACCGGACACCTTTTGAAGGATCCCGAAGCAGTGCTTAGGGCGTGCGGAAAACCTATAGAGGTGGAACCGAAGGTTGAAGCTATTTTGAGGGTTTTGTAATCTTCATCATAATTATTCCGACGGCTAAGCCTTTTTTTGCGGAAATAAAAGCCTATAAAACGTTTTTCCAAAAGGGATATATTGTAACGATTTATCATTCTACTGATGTTCGCGTATCCCGTGGAGGTTATTTCAGATATATACATCAGCAAGATCGGGGGATTTAGCTGTGAGCTGAGCAAGAATGAGATCGGAATAAACGCCAAGGCTTTAGAGGTTAACACATCCATAATCGCGAACGAAACTTACGCGAGGCTGAGGTTCTTCGACGAAAAGCCGTATCCGTATTTCTTTAGAAGATCCTTTAGAATAATCGGTTTAGAGGAAAACATGGAAGGTTTCGAGTTCTCCTTGAACGGAGAAGTTGTTTTATCTTCCGAGCTCGAGGAGGATTTCAGGAAGTTTGTCGGAAAGGATGTGATGATAAATACGGTTGAGAGCTTCAGGATAGATTACGATTATCGAAAGGTTATAAATAAGATATTCGATTACGCTGGGATATGCTTAGAAGACCGACGAAGAAGGAACTGAAGGTGATAAATTCAGCCCTAAGGGCTTTCGGATCGACGGATTTCCTCAAGGATAACGAAATATTGATTCGTGATGACGGATCGAGTGTTAGGGAAGCATACGCCCTTTCAAAGGATTTGGTCAAGTTCTTGGAGCTGTTCAAATTGAATTACGTTCACGCCGGGCTTAAGGTGGGGGAAGTGGGCAGCAGGAGGTTCAGGTTCAGTCTGGAGGGTTCGTTTTATTTAGTCAGGAGGGACAGAAAGAGGGTTTTCGTGAACGAAAGGGGTGAGATGCTGTTTCTATACGGAAGGGACATATTCGCCGGATCCGTCGTGAAGGTTAGTGAGGACGTTAAGGAGAACGACGTGGTTTTCGTCTGCAACACCAAAGGGGATATCTTGGGAATAGGGAGAGCGAGGTTCGATGCGAGGAGGATGATGGAAGTTGCCAAAGACAGGGTTGTGGTTGAAAATTTGATCGATCGCGGGGAGTATCTGAGGAAGGAGAAAACCTACGAGGTATACTGATCAACGCCTGCACATCCTGACGAAATTCTCTATTATCCTCAAGCCGACCTTACCGCTCTTCTCAGGATGAAACTGGAATCCTATGACGTTATCCTTTGCGACACCCGAAGCGAACTTTATTCCGTATTCAGTTTTCGTGAGAACGTTCTCCTCGGAAGTCTGCATGTAGTATGAGTGGACGAAGTATACGTAGCTACCGTTTTCAACTCCGTCCAATATTTCGTGATCCCTCACGATCTCGATCTGGTTCCATCCCATGTGCGGAATCTTGCCCACAGTTTTCGGAAATCTAACAACCCTGCCCGGTATTATATTTAGACCCTTGTGCAACCCCCTTTCCTCGCTCTCGGTTGCGAAGAGCTGCATTCCCAAGCAGATTCCAAGCATGGGGACATCCGCGTTCAGAATTATTTCCGCATAAGGCTTCAAATTCTCCATAGCCGGCTTGAAGGCTCCTACCCCGGGTAAAACTATTCCGTCCGCGTTTCTGATCGTATCGACGTCCTTAGTTACAACAGCCTTACCCCCGACGAACTCTATCGCCTTCTGAATGCTCCTTATATTACCCACACCGTAGTCGATTATCGCTATCATAACCGAAGAGTCGAAAGCTGATACTCAAATGTTGCGGTATTGCATAATATGACTTCGAAATATCCTAACGGCTGATCATTAATTCTACCCTCCTTACCATTCGATAATTATCATCCAACACCGATCTATAGATTCTATAGATTATGTAGGTAAAGCATATATTTCGTTTTACCCGATTCATGCACATGAAAAAAATCTCAATCGTCCTGTTGCTCGCGCTATGTCTGGCTTTAGCCGGTTGCGCGCAGCAGAAAACGACTTCACAGAAGGTTATCATCATTGGAAGCGGTGCCACTTTTCCTCAACCGCAGCTCGAAAAGTGGATAGACGCATACATGAAGCTGAATCCGAACGTTGTAATCGAATACACGGGAAAGGGTAGCGGTGGAGGGCAAGCGGATTTCGAAAAGGGCTTGGTGGACTTCGCATGCAGCGATCCGCCGCTGAAGGAATTCCTGTGGAAGAAGCTCGAAAAGAGGGGTCAGCCCCTTCAGTTTCCGATGATCGTCGGTGCAGTTGTCGTTACCTTCAACATCCCGGGAGTTAAGGAACTCAGACTGGACGGAAAGACTTTAGCCGACATCTTCATGGGGAAGATCAAGTATTGGGACGATCCGGAGATAAAGAAACTGAATCCCAATTTGAATCTACCGCACAAGGAGATAATAGTCGTTCACAGAAGCGATTCGAGCGGAACGACGAAGATATTCACCACTTATCTATGCTTGGTCAGCGAGGAGTGGAAGGAGAAGGTCGGCTCTGGAAAGGTTGTGGAATGGCCGGTGGATGAATTGGGAAGGGGAGTGGGCGGAAAGGGTAATCAGGGCGTGGTTGCGGCGATAAAGAGCAATCCCTACTCCATAGGATACACGGAACTATCATATGCTATCAAGGAGAATCTGCCGATTGTAGCTTTAAGGAATAGGGACGGGAACTTCGTAAAGCCGAACGATACGACGATAAAGGCTGCGATAGCTGAGGTTTCAATGAGCTTTCCATCTCCGAAGGAGGGATACAAGGAGAACATAGAGAACCTGCTCAACGCTCCGGGCAAGGACTCCTATCCGATAGTTGCGGTTAGTCACATAATCGTATGGGAGCATTACAATAATAAGGCAAAGGAGCAAGCGGTAAGAAAATTCGTGAAGTGGATTTTGACGGAAGGTCAAAAGTCAGAATACTTAGCAACCGGTTACGTCGGCTTGCCGAGCGAATTAACCGAAAAATTGCTTAAGGAGGTGGGATGGTAAGGATGGATAAATTTAAAGCTTTTTTGGCTCCCTTCTGCGGTCTCGTATTCGGTCTTTTTATCTTAATGCTTATAGTATACTTTGCATCCTCCCTACCCATTTTCGAAAGAGAAGGACTGGCGATATATACGACGAACGTATGGAAGGCATCGGAAAATCCAAAAAATGAGTTCTACGGTGTCTTAGCAGCCATTTACGGCAGCGTTTACACTTCGGTTCTCGCGGTGCTGATAGCCTTACCGCTATCTATAAGCTTCGCTGTATTCGTTATCGACTACGCGCCGAAAAGGTTGAAAGAGCCGCTTATGGTGGCTACGGACATCATGGCCGGATTACCCACGATAATTTACGGAATATGGGGTGCATTCGTCTTGGTTCCCATACTTAAAAAATACGTGATGATGCCACTATACGAGCATTTCTCCTTCATACCCCTGTTCTCCTTCAAGCCATCAACGGGCTACAGCTACCTCTCTGCTGGAGTTCTCTTGGGAATAATGGTTACGCCCTTCGCCTCCGCAATAATAAGGGAAGCCTACAGATCGATTCCATACATATATAGGGAAGGAGTTTATGCCCTCGGAGCGACGAGGTATGAGGCTACGAAAATCCTCTTAGGCTACATAAAGCCGGCTATAGTTGCGGGAATTTTGCTGGCGTTCGGTAGGGCTATAGGAGAAACCGTAGCCGTAAGCCTCGTTGTCGGCAACGTCTTCAACATCCATCCGAGTCTGTTCGCTCCGGGCTACACGATATCATCGCTAATAGCGAATCAGTTCGGAAACGCCTACATATACGGATACATGGTTCCGGCCCTCTTCGCAGCCGGACTGTCCTTGTTCATAATAGGCTTAGCCGTAAACTTAGCCGGACTTATGTATCTGAGGAGGTTCAAGCATGCTCGCTAGAAAGGTCAAAGATAAGCTGTTCATTGCCGGGATAACGATCCTAACATTCCTAACAATTCTACCCCTATTCCACATAATATTCAGCGTAGCCGTAGAGGGCTTGCCGGTTCTGCTGAAAGGCGGTTGGGATTTCATAACCGGAACCTTGGCTCCTCCCGACGACGGATTGGGCGGAATAGGCCCTGCAATAGTAGGAACCTTTGTTTTAACGTTCTTGGCATCTATACTCGGATTGCCGATAGCTATACTGACTGGTATATACGCGGCAGAATATCCGAACAGCTTGCTCGGAAAAGCCACGAAAACCCTGCTTATGATCATGATGGAGTTTCCAACCATACTCGTGGGTCTCTTCGTGATGCAGATACTCGTCGTTCCTATGGGAAGCTATTCAGCTTTAGCAGGTGCCTTAGCCTTGGCGATAGTCATGATGCCATACGTCGCCGTTTACACCGAAGAGGCTTTGCGCGGAATTCCGAAGAAGTATAGGGAAGGAGCTTTTGCCTTGGGCTTAACCAGATTCAACGTAGTCTTCAGGGTTTTGATAGGACTGGCGAGGAAAGGTATTCTGACCGGAGTTCTGATAGGAATTGCGAAGGTTGCGGGAGAAACCGCACCACTGCTCTTCACAGCCGGAGGAGCAACGAGAACTTATTTCGAAGGAATAAATAGACCGGTCGGAGCGATTCCTTTGCTGATCTACGATTTGGTTCAGCAACCGTATAAGAACTACCATGAGATAGCTTGGGGGGCTTCCCTTCTCCTCTTGCTAATATTCCTCGCGATCTTTCTCCCCATCAGGCTAAGCTTAAAGGAGGTGAGGTTATGAACGCAATCGAAACCAAAGATCTGCACGTATACTACGGAAGAAATCATGTGATAAAGGGTGTAAATTTGGAAATCCCGGAGAAGTCCATTTTCGCGATAATGGGTCCTTCCGGCTGTGGGAAATCAACACTGCTGAGATCTTTGAACAGACTGCTCGAACTCAATGAAGATGCGAGGATAGAGGGGGACATAAGGCTGTTCGGAAGGAGCGTGTTCGATATGGATCCTATAATCGTTAGAAGGGAGGTCGGAATGGTTTTCCAGCATCCCAATCCTTTTCCGCACATGAGCATATTCGACAACGTCGCCTTGGGATTGAAACTTAACGGACTCGTCAAGTCGAAGGATGAGCTTAGGAAAATCGTAAAATGGGCTTTGGAGAAATCGGCTTTATGGGATGAGGTGAAGGATAAACTGCACGAGCCTGCTTCGGCATTAAGCGGTGGACAGATGCAGAGGCTATGCATAGCCAGAGCTATAGCTTTAAAACCGAAGGTTCTGCTTATGGACGAGCCGACGGCTAACTTGGATCCGGTCAGCGCGAGGAAGATAGAGGAGCTGATATTCGAACTTAAAAAGGATCTTACGATAGTTATCGTAACACATTCACCGGCTCAAGCGGCGAGGGTTAGCGACTACGTAGCGTTTTTGTATTTGGGGAGGCTGATAGAGGTAGGC
>JALWBF010000213.1 GCA_027016055.1 Archaeoglobaceae archaeon
TCCGATACCGATGATGATTGGAGGGGTCTCTGAAGTGTGATGAAAAGCCGCCAATCTGAGGTCATCTTCTTCTAACCTTATTCGGACATATCACTGCGAAATGGCAGTATCTGCATTCCCATTCGTATCTCGGAGCCCTTTTGTCCACTATCAGCCTCAGAATTTCATCTTCGCTTAATCTATCCTCGATTGGATACTCGGCGAATCTTTCCGGAGTTACGTAGACCAAGACGACCTTCTCCAAATCGTAGAGCCAGTTGTAGATCTTAGCCTGCAAAACGTGGTGCTCATACGGTATTTCGATATCCGATCTTGAGGTTTTGATTTCGATTCCAACCTTTCCAATGATGGCGTCTATCCTACCCACTATCTTATACTCACCTATCTGCTTTTCCGCTTTGACTTCAACCTCCGCATTGAGTTCGGATGAAAGCAGGCTCTCCAATCCCAGATGGACTAGGGATCCTAGAATTGTATTCGGCGTAAAAACGGTAGCCCGATACAGTTCGGGATACTTCTCTTCGAATTCCCTCTTCAGAGGGCATCTGACCAAATCGGTAACCCAGACACCATCTCTCTCATGCTTTTCGAGTTCCTTCAATCGCCACGAAACTACGATTTCTGTAATCACATAATATAATTAAACCTGAAAATTTTAAAGTTTACGTTGAAGCCCGTTAGCCGGACTTAAAAACATCGAAGAGGGCTATTTTCTCCCTAACGAGTAGGGATAGCTTATCCGTTCCTACAATTCTAAGCTCATCATCGCTTATATCGAAAAATCTCTTAATTCTATCAATTTTTGCCTCATCAAGCCTGAGCACGGGCTTTTTCTTGAATCCAAGCTCTTCTAACTTTTCAACGCATTCATCCTCCAAAACTACGACCACAACCTCGTTTAGCCCTTCCTTCAGTCCCATTTCAATCGCATCCGAAATCTGTCTTCTACCGGCGCAGTAAAGCAGGATTTCCATTGCAAGCGTTTTCGCAACTCTTCTCCCTTCATTCCAAGCCTTCAGAGCCTTCTTAGTTGCGAATTCGACGTGATCTTTATCCACAACATAGTTCGCATTAAGAAAAGTTATCGTGCATCCGATTTCGTTTAGCTTGCTGAGAAAATCTTTGAGAGAGTTAACTTCAATTACGCCTTCGAGTATTTTCATATCCTTGCCTCCGTGCTCACAGAACCCTCATAACGGATTCCATCCTTATGCCCCTTTCGGTCAAATCGTATCTCAGAATAGACTTGGGAACGAGCACCCTCTTGAGCTTTAATATTTTCAGCAACCTCTGAATCTCATTCCCGGATTCGTTTATGACCATCTCTATGATTCCGTCAGCCATGAACTTTATCGTGTTCTCAAGCTTATCGTCCGCTATCCCCTTTGTCATCAGCAGAAGAATCACAGAATCGTTCTTTTTAGCCGTCAGAGACATCTCGTTTATCAGCTCAAACACATCATCCGCACTGTAGTTCAAAACGAAATATGCGAGACTGTTAAGAATTATTCTTTCATGATCGCTACTTGCGATCGTCGTCTTTACGTGCTTTAGCGGATCGTGCTTCATCTGCCTTAAAAACGTCTTTACATCAGACCTTGAGTCAGACCGCTGAATCAATCGGGAAGAAACCAAATCTATAAATTCGATTCTTTCCGCCACGCCGTTTTCAA
>JALWBF010000214.1 GCA_027016055.1 Archaeoglobaceae archaeon
TTCCCGAATTTGTCGGTGTCGACGGAAAAACATATAAATTGCGTAGAGAGGATGTAGTTGTGCTACCTGAGCTTAACGCTAAAGCTTTAATAAAAGATGGAGTTGCAGAAGAGATAGAGGTGAAAGGATGAAGTATCCGAAGAAGGTTAGGACGTTTTGTCCGTTCTGCGGAAGACACACGATTCATGAAGTTGAGAAGGTAGGCAGGGGTAAGCAGAGCGCTCTCAAGTGGATCAACAGGCAAAAGAAGAGAAGAGGCAAGGTGGGTAACTTGGGTAAGTTCAGCAAGGTTCCCGGAGGAGACAAGCCGACGAAAAGGGTTAACATAAGGTTTAGGTGCACGGAATGCAAGAAAGCGCATTGCAGACCGACTTGGAGAGTGAAGAGGTTTGAGTTGGTTGAAAAGTAAGGGGGTGGTCGAGTTGGAGGAGAGGAAGCCTAAGAGCAAGTTTCTGAAGGTTAAGTGCCCTGATTGCGAGAACGTTCAGGTGATCTTCGACCACCCCTCAACAGTGGTGAAATGTCTGGTTTGCGGGAGAACCTTAGCGGAACCGACCGGAGGGAAGGGGATAATTAAGGCTAAGATTCTTGACGTTCTCGGCTAACATTTTTTAAACTAAACTAAACAGGATCAAACTGAAAGCGAAAACTATGCAGTTTAGAGCGCCTATTATATCCCCGTTCACACCGCCGAAAGATTTCATTACGTATGATCTGTAGAGAACGCAGAGCATGATATTGAGAACGTTGATCCAAAGGATCTTCGGATAAATCCTTGCAAAGACCAATGTGAAAGCTACCGCAATTGTTAAACCTATCAGTAAGTCCTTTTTTCGGGCGAACTCCATCATATATGAAGCCATACCGCTCCAAATCGGTTTTGTTGTTGTTAACAGCAGAAGCATTCCGAATTTTGACATCATCTGAGAATTCACGATTGCTACGACGATTTTATCCGATTCTAAGCTCATAAAAGCCTGCATGAGTGTGAAGATGTATATGCAGACAGCAACCGTTCCTCCAACGCCGGTTTTCAGATCCTTCAAAGCCTTCATCTTTTTGTCCTTCGGTGCGAAGAGGGCATCTCCGAAATCCGCAAGCCCGTCGACATGATTTATGCCCTCCACGGCTAAATAGATTAAAACGGCAACGAACGTAATGTTCTTGGCGAGGGTTGCCAAGGCGAGGGTTGGAATGGCGATGATTAAGCCCAAGATAATTCCGACGATCGGCAAAATCCAGAGGTTCCTTTTGAGAGCTTCGAAGCTTTCCGCATCCCTTCCAATCGGGAGAGTTGAGAAGAAGCCCAGAGCACCCTTCAAAAATTTCATAATTTTAATCCCTCAAGCCTGAGCAACTCCCTTTTGATTTCTATTCCGGCACTGAATCCGCCCAAGCCGTTTTTGGCTACAACCCTGTGGCACGGAATAATGACGGGCGTAGGATTTCTCTTTAAAGCCTGTCCTATAGCTCGTGGGGATGTGTTAAGCCTTTCGGCAAGTTCCTTGTATGTGATGGTGCTTCCGTATGGTATGGTTCTCGTTTCCTCCAAAACCACCCTAACGAAATCAGATAGCTCGAACAGATTTACGCCGTAACTGTTGAAATCTACTTTCTCTCCTGAGAAATACCTTTCCAAATCCTGTTTGAGCGATTTAGCCGTATCTGACTGAATGTTCTCGTAAAAGGGATTATCGCTGAAGGTAACCTTAACAACCCTCTCATCCTTCAAAACTACGTTTACGAACTTTATCCACCGAACGCTTATTACCTCAAGCATCCTTGCCCGCTATCTCCCTTATCCTTTCGATCCCGCCTATCTGCTTTATAACCTCAGCAACAGATTTCGGCACCAAGTCCTCCCATCTTTCTCCCTTAAGCATTCTTCTCCTTATCTCCGTTCCCTGATACTCGTTGCGATTATACATCTCGGTCGTTTTAACCTTGAATCCAGCCTCTTTGAACAGCCTTATTACGAGGGGGTTGTTCGAAAAAACTATGTCGAACGGAGGAACCATAGAGCAAACGTGGGAAACCCAGAGGCTGTTTCTGTATATGTCCTCAAGCGGTATTATATAAACCCTCTTCTTCAGTTCCGGATCTATCTCATCCAAAGCCCTCGAAACCATCAAAACCCTTTCCCCAGCAGTGAAGGGATTCTCAAGCGTGTGGCTTTCCTGAGCGCTCCCTATTGCTATTATCAACTCATCGACCTCGTAGACTATATGTCTGATCACGTTATGATGCCCCAAGTGATACGGCTGAAATCTGCCGATGAAGAAGCCCCTAATCATGTTTCCACCTCTTCATCAGATAATCTTTGGACTTAAGCATAGCCTCCTCATTTCTAACTTCAAGCGTTAGATATCCATTATAATTTTTTGGGATAACGCTTAAATCAACATTTCCTTCACCCAAAGCTAAGTGCTCGTCCAGTTCTCCTTTGTTATCGTGAAGATGAATGTTCACAACCCTATCGAACCAATTCAAAAATATCTCGTGACCTTCTCTGCAGTTGTAGTGACCGACATCGAAGGTGAGCTTAAGATCCGTTTTTTCAAGCAAAATTTCTATAGCCTTCCTTAAGCTCTCATCGAGCGAAATTGTATTTTCCAATGCTAACATATCGCATTCCGTATCCCTCAAAAAACTTAGCATCTCGGTCGTGAGAACCTTATAATTATGCTTCGAATACAAATCCTTAGGAAAGATGAAACCTCTTGCGGTAATAAATCCGGGATTCCAGCCTATATGGAAGGTTACAACTTTGGCATCACATCTTTCGGCGTAATGTATAACCCTTCTAAGTTCTTCATAACTTGCCTTCCTCATCGTTCTGCTTACCGATATGAAGTTAGTTGAAGCGGCCGGAGCATGCAGAAGGATATCGACATCATAACTCTCCTTAAGCTCCAAAAGCTCGGCATAGGATAGATTCTCCATACTGTATAGGGGGTGATCCATGAGGATTTCAACGTGAGAAAAGCGGTGCTTCGAAGCGAATTCGAAAGCTTCTTTCGGCTTATGCGCTACATCGGGCTGGATTCCTAATTTCATCGAATTTTGTTAAACGACCATTTTTTGAACTTTACGGAATGCTTAAATCGATTGAAATCAACGCTATAATATGATCGTCGAATCCTATCTATACGAGAAGGAAAACGACACTGTTATCTGTAAAACCTGCATGCACAGATGTAAGCTCAAACCGGGTAAATGGGGGATATGCAGAGTTAGGAAGAATGAGGATGGAGTTCTTAAGGTTTACAACTACGGTTTGGTTTCATCAGTTGCGTTGGATCCGATCGAAAAAAAGCCTTTGCACAACTTTAAGCCGGGAAGTGCGGTTTTATCGTTCGGCGGTGTAAGCTGTAACTTCAGATGCAAGCACTGCCAGAACTACACGATATCGTTCGCTGATTTGAGCTATCCTTACGTTAGGGAATACACTCCCGAAGAAATTTTGGAGCTTACGAAGAAAAACAGGGCTGACGGAATAGCTTGGACATACAACGAGCCTTCGATCTGGCACGAATTCGCATTGGATTCGAGCAAACTCGTTAAGAAGGAAGGATATTACGTCGTATACGTTACAAACGGTTATATGAGTTTTGAAGCGATAGATCAGTTTGAAGGTATCTTGGATGCCGCCAACGTCGATGTTAAGGCTTTCAACGAAGATTTCTACAAGCGAATATGCAAGGCTAAACTTGAAAACGTGCTTAAAAGCGTTGAATACATGCACAAAAAGGGAATATTCTTGGAGCTGACGTATTTGGTTATTCCGGGGGAAAACGATTCGATGGAGGAAATAAGGGAGTTCGCGGAATGGGTTTACGGATTAAGCAAGAAAATTCCGGTTCACTTCTCAAGGTTCCATCCCGATCATCAGATGCTCGACAAGCCGCCCACTCCCGTTTCAACGCTCGAAAGGGCTATAGAGGTTGCAAAGGATGTCGGACTCGAATACGTTTACATAGGAAACGTCTGGGGGCATAGGTATGAAGACACATACTGCCCGAACTGCGGGCATCTTCTGATAGATAGGGACGGATTTTACATCGTCCGAATGGATTTAGACGGAAACAGATGCCCGGAGTGCGGATACAAGCAAAATATAATATTATAATTCGGTTGCATTCTTAGCTTCTTCCGGCAGTTTTATCAAAACCGGCTTGTTGTGATCGTAAAACTCCACTGTCGTCTTCATAGTTTCTTCAATGCTGACATTTCCCTTGAGTGATCCGATCGAAATTTTCATCGGCATCTCCATGACCGTCAAAATTTCGCTTTTAATCGGATAAAACGTATCCTTTGCAATCCACTCCTTAATTACGACCTCTTTTAGCATATGCTTAAGCAGACTCTTGTTTTGCGGAACGTTTGATGTATTTTCCATGTATTCTACGAACTTATCGAGATCAGGCTTTAACTTTAGAACGTAGCAGTCTATTCCGTTTACCTTTTCATCGGATAGCTTTTCAACCTTCGAGAAACTCAAAAGTTCGGTTTGCTGATCTATCTGATTGTTACGAATCCAGAAATCGTTTCGCAACTTCTTCTTAAACCAGACAGATGCTCCATTGGATTTTATGTAGGCCGTATCGTTGATAACGTATGTCTCTGATTCCATACTGTAGGTTCGTCCGAACTGGTTGATGACTGTATGAACATCAATATACATTCTTTTATTTATGAGATCGATTGCTCCGGTTGCGTTTGATATCATCGTCGACTTCCCCGATTCGTTTCCAAATATCAGTTGAGATTGGACGGTCATTTTAAATCTATATGTTTTTATATTTTTTGATGATTCAATAGCTTTCTGCTTTATCACATCCGGACTAACGCTCTGAACGCATAGGCAACTCAACAAAGCTCCGAGCAGAACCGTTACAACAACGAACTTCCTCATTTCAACCCCACCAAACGTTAATAACACTTTTTAAATTTTAAGTTCTTCCATTATGAGCTCCAAAGCCTTCGGAATAGCCTTCCTTACGCTTTCGGATAACCCTATTCCGATCTCAATTTTTTCGACTTCTATTCCAATGATAACTATCTCCGGAAGATCCATAAACTTCCCAGCCATGTTCATCAAAAAAGTGAAGTCCACATCGTGCATCGAAACTATTCTTCTGCTCTCACATATTTCTTTGGGATCTATCTTTACCACATCTCCCGGCTTTCCGAAGCCCTTGACTGCATCTACAACTATCACCTTATCGTATTCAAGCATGGTGTTCAGTATGTCAACTCCCATAGTTCCGCAGTCGTAAATGTCCGCATCCACATTCATTTTCTTCAGCTCGTTGATTACAGCTACACCAACGCCCTCATCACCCATCAGTATGTTTCCTATTCCGATTACAGCCACCTTCATGCTACATCCGCTCAAGCGGTTCGATTCCGAGCAGTTCGAGTCCGTTCCTTAGGACTATTCTCGTAGCATCTACAATAGCCAATCTGTGCATCCTCAACTCGCTGTCAGCCTTAAGCACCGGATGATCCCTGTAAAAATCGTTGAAAGCGTTCGCAACTTTTAGTAAGTAATCGGCGAATATGTTCGGCTTGAGTTCGTTCACGACTCTAAGAACCATGTATGAGAACTTCGACAGCAGAACTACGAGTTTTCTTTCTAAAGGAGTGCACAGATCTCCTTTGAAGTCCAAATCCGGCATACCGCTTTCAACAGCTTTCCTTAGAATCGAACAACATCTCGCATGGGAGTATTGGATGTAGCTTGCTGTTTGTCTTTCGAAATCTAGAGCCTTCCGCCAGTCGAAGACCATCGGCTTCTCCGGTGCTATTTTTACGAAATCGAATCTCAGAGCTCCGATCGCAACAGCTCTTGCTATGTGTTCCTTCTCCTCCTCATTTAACTCTTTTCTTCCCTCAACTATCTTCTTAGCCTCCTCGTAAACCTTCTCTATAAGCTCATCTGCGGAGATGAACTTCCCCTTCCTCGTGCTCATCGATCCTTCGGGCAGAGAGACGAATTCAAAGAACACTATTTCTGGCGGTTTCAATCCGAGCAATCTAAGTATATCCTGCAGTTGCCTTCCTACGAGCTTGTGATCCGCTCCCAGCACGTTTATAAATCGCTCAAAGTTTTCGTTTTTCCAGAGATGGTAGGCAAGATCCCTCGTAACGTAAAGAGTCGTGCCGTTTTCCCTTCTAACCACAACCTCCTTCTCGTAACCCAAATCGCTCAAATCGATTATCCAAGCACCATCCTTCTTAAGCAATCCCTTCTCATCGAGCATCTTCAGAATCCTGTCGACGTAACCGTTCCTAACGAATTCGGATTCCCAAACGAACTCGTCGTGCTGAACGTTTAACTTTCGCAACGTCTCTTTAATCCCTTCAAGCGCGAGCTCGACGACTTCCCTAAAAAGCCTGATAGCTTCTTCATCCCCGCTTTCATACCTAATCATCAAATCCTCGACTTCCTTCTCGAGCTCCGGATTCTCTTCTATCTCCTTATTCATCTTTATGTAAGCTTCAACTATTGCGTGATCCGGCTTCTTCGATCTGTCTATTCCGAATCTCTTGTAGCCCAAAGCTGTAATCGCTATCTGCCTACCCATATCGTTGACGTAATACTGAGTTCTAACCTTTAACCCGGCTTTTCTCATTATCCTCGTAAGCGTATCCCCTATTATTGAATTCCTGATGTGTCCTATGTGCAGGGGACCATCGGGATTAGCTGATGTATGCTCGATCAAAACTTCTCCCTTTATCTTCGGAGAGCCGTAGTCGTAATCCTGATCGAGAATCAAGTTAATCGTGTCCTCCAAGAACTCCTCACTTACGAAGAAGTTTATGTATCCGTTTACAACTTCGATGCTTCCAACGTATTCTCTCGGCTCAAGCTCGGCAACTATCTCTTCGGCAATCTCTTGAGGGCTTCTCTTCTGCTCCTTCGCAAGTTTAAAAGCTATGGTGCAAGCCAAGTCAGCGTGATCGCTTTCCTTAACGTATCTCTCATCAACGTTGAGCATCTTTAAAACTTCCCTCTTAAACCTCAGGAACATATTTGCAGATTGAAAGCGGGGCTTAAATCGTTATCCTCTGAAGTATGTCCTAACCTTTATATACCCTCAACTTTAAAATTCAGTTAATGCTCATAGAACTCCCCAAACATGCGGAGATATTTGGATTTATCAAGATTAATGAAGATCAGAGCGGCCTAAAACTGGAAGCCGATGAGGTGCATTCCGAATTGCTACGAGGATTTTCGAAGGAGGAGATGGAGGAGATACTTCACAGAATGACCATTGTCGTTCCGATAAAGGATGAGAAGATGCATCTGCTCGACGGAGTTCTTAGATCTATTCCGTTGGGATGCAACATAGTCGTTGTTTCGAACAGCCAGAGAGGGGAGAAGGATATATTTAGGATGGAAAGAGATCTAATTTCCGATTTTTATAGAGTTACCAAGCATCCCATTGCTTTAATTCATCAAAAGGATCCCGGTCTGGGTATCGTTTTCAAGGAAGTCGGCTATGAATATATTTTGGATGAAACGGGGTTCGTTAGAAACGGTAAAGCCGAGGGAATGATAATAGGTTTGCTTCTTGCCAAGAGGATCGGTAGCGATTATGTCGGTTTTGTCGATGCTGATAATTACATTCCATGCTCCGTAAACGAATACGTCAGGCTCTACTGTGCGGGACTAAGCATTTCCAATACTCCCTATTCCATGGTTAGGCTTCACTGGAGATACAAGCCGAAGGTAATAGAGGATAGGTTATACTTCAGAAAATGGGGGAGGGTTTCCGAAATTACGAACAGATATCTCAACATGCTTTTAGCCGTTCAAACCGGATTCGAAACTAATATAATAAAAACTGGAAACGCTGGCGAGCACGCAATGACGATGAAGCTGGCTGAAATTATGGCATTTTCCACTGGCTATTCCATTGAGCCCTATCAGTTGGTATACCTCCTTGAGGAGTTCTGGAAAGGAGAAACTAAGTTTAAGGAAGCTGTAACTTCTGGAATCGAAGTCTATCAAATCGAAACGCTCAACCCGCATATACATGAGGAAAAGGGAGATGAGCACATCAAGGAAATGCTTCTTCAGTCTCTGGCAACTATATATCACAGCAAGCTTTCGAATGAAAAGCTCAGAAACGATATCGCGGAGGAATTGAAGAGAAACGGAGTAATAAAAAGAAGATCTGAGATTAAAAAGAACCAGATTATGCCACCAATAAATTCGATTGATATAAAGGAGTTCAGTAAACTCTTAGATGAATACTCCGAAACGTTTATAATGTATGGATGATCATTTTAATAATGGTGATGAGCAAATTCATCATATTTACGGACTTAGACGGAACCCTTTTAGACGAAAAATACTCCTTCGATTACGCAAAACCAACGATAGACAAGCTCAAAAGCCTCGAAATTCCGATAGTTTTTTGTTCAGCAAAAACGAAAGCTGAACAAGAAGTTTTCAGGGCTAAGATGGGAATAGACGACCCGTTTATCGTTGAGGACGGTTCCGCGATATACATTCCGAAGGGATATTTTCCAAAGATGTGCGGAGAACCGAGGGATGGCTACGAAGTCATAGTTTTGGGAGTTGAATATGAAAGGATAGTAAATAAAATCGATGAGCTAAGAAAGAAGTATGAAATAAAGAGCTACTACTTCATGAGCGCTGAGGAGATTGCCAAGGTTACCGGCTTAAGTCCGGAGCTTGCAAAACTTGCTAAGATTAGGGAATTCAGCGAAACGATAGTTTTTGCGGAGGAAAAAGCTCTAAAAGAACTTGAGAAGGATTTTAATGTCGTAGTGGGCGGTAGGTTTATTCACGTATACGGAAAGAATGCGGATAAAGGGAAAGCGGTCAGAATTCTGACCGATCTTTACAGAGAGCATTATGGAGACGTTGTAACCATAGGAATCGGAAATTCATACACCGACGAGCCTATGCTCGGAGCAGTGGACATCCCGGCTCTCGTGAAGAATCCAGACTGCTGGGCAAACATTAATATTAAAAATCTTTATAAAGCAAACGGTATAGCAACTATGGGCTGGGTTGAAGTTGTTGAGAAGTTCGTTTTAGGGTGATATCATGTCCGAGAACGGCTCAGAAGAGATTAAGAAAGAAAAAGACATAATCTACGTCGTTCCGCATACGCATTACGACGCAGTTTGGGTCTTTACAAAAGAAGACTATTTTTACATAAATATAGATTTTATACTAAAGAAGGTTATTGAGATACTTGAGGAGTATGATGACTATAAGTTTTTAATTGAGCAGGCTTTTCTGCTCGAAGAGATCGAAAGCAGATATCCCGAGCTTTTTGAGAAGATCAAGAGGTTTGTGGATGAAGGCAGAATCGAGATAGCTGACGGGGAGTATCTCATGGCTGATACCATGCTACCCCAAGAGGAAACCCTCGTCAGGGAGATTCTGGTCGGAAAGAGGTATATTAGGCAGAAATTTGGAAAAGACGTGGAAGTTATGTGGCAGGCTGACAGCTTCGGCTTGAACGCTCAGCTCCCTCAAATTTACAGAAAGAGCGGTTATAAATACGTGGCATTCAGGAGGGGATGTCCAGAGATCAAACCATCGGAATTCCTCTGGGAAGGTTTGGATGGAACGAGGATCATAGCTCATGTCTTTCCCTTGGGATACCGAGCTGGACTGTATATAGATAAATGGGAAGATAGCTACAATTTCCTTAAGGAGTGCGCGTTTTCAAATCACATTTTGATGCCTTCAGGAAGCGGTTCTACGCCTCCGCAAGAGGAGATAGTGGATGCCGCAAGGAGATGGAACGAAACCCATGAAAATTCGATAATGAAGATCGCAACTCCATCAGAGTTCTTTAGGGAGATTGAGAAATTCGCTGATAGGTTGCCGGTTAGGAAGGGGGAGATGTATTGCGGAAGATTTTCACCAGTATTCCCGGATACAGCCTCAAGCAGAATCTGGATCAAGCTCAGTTTAAGAAAGCTTGAATGCGATCTGCTAACCCTTGAGAGGTTTAACACCATACATAGCCTTTTATCTGGCAAGTATCATAAAGAAGAACTCGACAACTGTTGGAAGAAGATACTGTTCAATGCTTTCCACGATATATTACCAGGAACCGGAGCGGATGAGGGTTATACTGAAGTTAAATACAACATAGACTTCCTAAAAATGAAAATTCCGCATCTTATGGAGGATACTTTTGGGGCTATTCTTGACGCCGATTCGAACGGGGTAATGGCGGGGGATATTGTAGTTTTCAATCCTCTCTCTTGGGATGTAGAAAATTGGGTTGAGGTGGATCTAAGCTTTGATAGAGGCTACATTTATGATATAAAGGGTGTGAAGTGCGGAGATGAAGAGAGAAAGGTGGAAATCATCAAGATAAGCAGATATTACGACGGATCGATAGGGTATGCAAGGATAGGTTTCGTTGCAAAAGTTCCAGCCTTGGGATATAAGGTTTACAAGCTTATCGAAAGGGAGCCAGAAGAAAAAACGGACAGATACCTGATTAGAAGTTCAACAGTCATCAACAACAAGTTCTTCCGAGTTAACTTCAATCCTGAGAACGGAATAATCATGGTAAGTAAGGGCGATGACGTCATCCTTTACGAAGGAAACGAGATGATCGTTGATAGCGAAGCGGGGGATCTTTATCATCACTACGAGGATATAGAAACGCCGGTTAAGGCTGAAGGCGGAGAAGGAATAAGATTCGGTAGATTTAAGGTAGATAATCTAACCGTCGAGGATACACCTCTGAGGGTTATAATAACGGTCGAAACCAGATATTACTCCCTAATCTGGCCATACAGACTCACTGAAAAGTGGAAGCCCGTTATTTGGAAACACAACTACGTGTCGTTCATCAAGAAGATAATAGTATACAGAGACTTGCCGCGGATAGATTTCGTAACCGTAGTTGAGAACAAGCATCCGAGGACGAGGATAAGGGTGAGGTTCAAGACGAACATAAGGGAGAAGGAATACACATGCGACATGCAGTTCGGAGCTATAAACAGAAAGACGAACATGTATTACTTCAATCCGGAGGGTTGGGTTGAGAAACCTTCCGGCGTATATCCTTCGCTGAGATGGATAGATTACAGCAATAATAAGTATGGTGTAACCGTTATGAACAGAGGAACTCCTGAAAACGAAGTTAGGGACGGTTACATATACATCACACTGCTGAGGTCCGTGGATCTGCTATCTCACGGCAAAGAGGGGCCGGTAATTCCGGTTTACGATGCTATGGAGCTCAACAAACGATACGAGTTCAAATACTCAGTTTATCCGCACGAAGGAACTTGGAAGGATGCAAAATCGTATAAGATGGGTTACGAATTCAACTACGATCTTATAGCTTTTCAGATTCCTCCGAACAGGAAGTTTAGACCCTCAAGATCGTTCTTGAGGGTTAAGCCGGACAACGTCATCCTAACGGCTTTGAAGAGGGCTGAGGATGGTGATGATATCATAGTAAGGGTTTACGAGGCAACAGGGGAAAGAACGAAGGCTGAGATAGAGTTCTTCAGAGATGTTGAATTTGCTAAGGTTGTAAATCTGCTTGAGGAATACGTTGAAGAATTCGACAAGGAAATCGAAATCGATGGCAATAAGGTTAGATTCGAAATAAATCCGTTCGAAATAGTTACCCTTAGAATTAAGCTTAAGGGGATGTGAATGATCAAAAATAGGGATGAAATTTTGAGCTTCGGCGATGTTGAAGCTAAGGATATAGCCTTGCAAATAGTCGAGCACGCTATTGCAAGGGCCGATCCGTATAGAATCGTTAAGGAAACGGTTAAGGTTGAAGGTAGCAAAATCGTTGTAGAGGGAAGAAGCTTCAAGATTAAGGGAGACATCTACGTTGTTGCGATCGGTAAGGCTTCATGCCCGATGGCAAAGGCTATGGAAGAGCTTTTGGGTGATAGGATCAAAGAGGGCGTTGCCGTAACGAAATACGGCTACGCCATTAAGCTAAGCAGAATAGATGTCGTAGAAGCGGGACATCCCATTCCCGATGAGAACTCCGTTAGAGGGGCTGAGAGAGCGATAGAAATAGCTAAAAAGGTCGGCAAAGACGATATTCTGATCGTTCTCGTTTCCGGCGGAGGTTCCGCATTGTTCGTGATGCCCGAAGACGGAATAAGCCTCGACGACAAGATAAAAACCAACGAGCTACTGCTGAAAAGCGGTGCTAAGATTCACGAGATAAATACGGTTAGAAAGCACATATCGAAGGTTAAGGGCGGAAAATTCGTTAAGGATGTTGAGGGAACGGTTATATCGCTCATAATCTCCGATGTGGTTGGGGATAACTTGGAGGTCATAGCTTCGGGAATTACGGTTAAGGATCCGACGACGTTCGAAGATGCCTGCAAGGTTCTAAAGCATTATTCGATATGGGATAAAGTTCCGGAATCTGTCAGAAAGCATATAGAGCTCGGAATGAGAGGAATGAAGGATGAAACGCTTAAGGAAGATCTTAAAAACGTCCACAACTTCCTGATCTGCAGCTCGAAGAAGGTATGCGAGTTTGCAAGTGAGAAAGCCGAAGAGTTGGGATATCGAGCATACATCGTAACCTCATCGCTCGAAGGGGAAGCAAAACATGCCGGAACGGTAATAGCTTCAATCGTTCAGGAGGTATGGAGAAACGATAGACCTTTCAAAAAGCCCGCAATTTTGATATTCGGGGGCGAAACGACGGTAACAATAGCCGGAAAAGCCGGAAAGGGTGGGCCCAATCAGGAGTTGGCTTTGAGTTCGGCTAAAAAGATCGATAAACTTAGGGGATGCTGTATAATTTCGGTTGATACCGACGGAACAGATGGCCCGACAGATGCAGCCGGCGGAATAGTTGACAGCCATACCGTCGAAGTCTTAGATGCCAACGGAATCGACGTGGATGAATATCTCAGCAATCACAACGCATACGAAGCTTTGAAAGTTGCCAAGGGTTTGGTCTTTACCGGAGCAACCAAAACGAACGTGAATTCCATGGTTGTTGCAGTCATCTTATGACAGCGAAGATCGGATGTTGCGGTTTTCCGGTTAAAAGGGAGGAATACTACAAAAATTTTTCAGTGGTCGAGGTTCAGCAAACCTTCTACAAGCCTCCGAAGCCTTCAACGGCTAAGAAATGGAGGAAAGAAGCTCCGGAAGATTTTGAATTCACCGTAAAGGCTTTTCAGATTATAACGCACCCTCCGAACTCACCCACATACAGAAGGCTGGGTTACAAGCCGAAAAATGCCGGATTTTTCAAACCCTGCAAGGAGGTTTTTGAAGCTTGGGAAATTACCAAGGAAATCGCAAAGATACTGAAGGCTAAGGTTATCCTATTTCAGACTCCAAAGTCGTTTAAGGATACCGAGGAAAACATTCGAAACATGAAGGATTTCTTCTCATCCGTCGAGAGGAACTTCATCTTCGCATTCGAGCCGAGGGGTTGGAAGGATGAGAGCGTAAAAGCTGTTTGCGAGGAATTGGATTTGGTTCATGCTGTGGATCCCTTCGTTTCAAAGCCCGTTTACGGCAAAATCTATTATTTCCGTCTTCACGGGCATACTCGGATGTATAAGCATAAGTATAGTGAAGAAGAGCTCAGATGGCTTGCACATTACGTAAAAAGCTTGGATAGGGAGATTTACGTTATGTTCAACAACGTCTACATGTTCGAGGATGCGAGAACTTTTCGGAATATCCTAAAAACCGAACTGGATATATGACCACCGGAACTTCTTGGATGTGTGGCTCTTCGTTTACGGAACGTTGATGGATCCCGAAAAAGCTGAGAGGATATTCAAGAGGTTACCAAAGGCTAAGGTCGCGTTTTTGCCGGGATACGAAGTCGTATTTAACAAGGAAGGAATGGGTAAGGGAAATCCGAACATAAGGCAAGGCGAAAGGGGGGTTTGGGGGGTAGTATACGAGATAGATGAGAAGGATCTGCAAAAGCTCGACAGGATAAGTCCCAAATATGAAAGGAAGTTGGTTAGGGTTATAGTTAATGGGAACGAGTGCGATGCGTGGGTTTACATAGCCAAACCGGAGTTCGTGGATGATAGATTAAAGCCTGACAGATCTTGCATAGAGAAGATGGTAAGAGGAGCAAAATTTCATCGTTTGCCTGAGGAATACATAAAATGGCTCGAAAGCTTATTAAGGACGCAAGAACTATAGAAGCTCATGGTTAAAGTGACCGTATTATCCGATAACAAAGTCATAGCTTTGAGACCTCAAGGCTTGAAGGCTGAATGGGGATTTTCGGCTTTGATTGAATGCTCTGAGCCCATACTTTTCGATGCCGGGCAAACCGGGATAGCTTTTGAAAACCTGCAACTGCTGAATAAGCCGATTCCGAAAAAGATAGTTCTCAGCCACGGACATTACGATCACACCGGCGGACTTTTGCCGTTCCTAAGGGATGTTAAGCTGTATGCACATCCCGATGCATTCCTTCCGAGAATCTATAAGGGGGAATACATCGGAATTCCGTTCAGAAGGGAAAGAATTGAAGATAAAGCCGAAGTTATCGAGCATAGAGAGCCGATCGAAGTTTCAAAGAACGTTTGGGCTTTGGGTGAAATTCCGAGGCAGTTCGAGACAGCTCTGCTTAAGGATTCATACATAATAAGGGATGGGAAACTTGAAGAGGATAAGATATTGGACGATCAGAGTTTGGCTGTAAAGACGGATAAAGGTGTTCTGCTGATACTCGGTTGCTGTCATTCCGGTTTGAGAAATACCGTAAGATGGGCTGAGGAAGTAACCGGTGATGAGGTAAAATTCATCGTCGGCGGGACGCATTTGATTGCTTACAGCCCGGAAAAGATAAGAGAGATCATAAGCAAGCTCGACTTCGAGTTCATAGCACCCTGCCACTGCACCGGATTGAAGGCCGAGTTTTTGCTTATGGAAATGCTCGGAGATAGGTTTAAGATGATTGGAAGCGGTAGCGTCATCGAAGTTTAAAAGTTTAAATTTATAAATTTTTATAATCTATCTTAAATTATATAGTTAAACTTAAATACTGTTTGGTTATAATGTTCATTATGGTAATGATGATCAAAGATTCTTTGAAACCGCTACTTATAATGGGACTGATATTGTGTGGCGCAATCGTTCTGGGATGTAGTGGTGAAAAGGTAAAAGCCACGGTTAAGGCTTGCGAGATCATAGATTTTAATGGACAACCGGCTATAAGGGTAAACATCGAGTCAAACAAGTATCCCATAACGGTCTATTTGTTAGGTCCCGATCGCAGAACGATAGACATGCACGTTGTAGAAAGTAGCAAGGATAATCCGGTAATACTATACTTTGGTCTGTCCGGTATAAACGTTAAACCCGGTAATTATTACATAAAAATTGAATACGGTTTCAAAACGATTGAAGAGAAGGAAATCACAGTCAAAGGTCCGAAACTGCAATTGGTGAATGCCAATTTTAAATTTAAGAAGACATTAATTGGTTACGAACTATCGAAAGTCGAATTGCGTTTAAAGAATGTAGGGGACTGCCCAGCATACCCGTATTGGGTCAAGGTAATTATAGATGATAAAGAGGCTACAGACGTAATCGAAAACTACAAGGAATCCATAAAACCCGGAGAGGTTAAAACATACGTTATTATTAATCCACTGCTATACGTGGAAAAACCGGGATCATACACTGCAACGATTGAAATTTCAGGATTTGGAGGCACATTGCTCGGAAGGTTCACTACAGAAGTATCGGTATCGTAGGCGAAAAACTATGAGACCTTTGGGATGGGGCGTAGTTTTATTCGTTGCTGGATTACTCGGATGGATAGTGTTCAGCGTAATTGCTGGCATTCAGATGGCTACAGAAGCTACGGTTAATCCCGTATTCATGTTTTTAGTATACTTTTTTGGAATTCTGGCGTTTTTCAGCCTACCCGTAGCATTTTTAATTGAGATAGCAAATTTCATCAAAAGAAGATTTAAAAGGTAATCATGAAATTCAAAAACAAGCAGGAAGTTAGGGAATTCGTTTGGAAGAAGATCGAGAGGTTTGCAAAATTTCCTCCGCCTTTCGGTAGAATACCTAACTTCATAGGTGCTGAGAAGGCTTGCGAGAGGTTGAGAGATCTTGAAGCGTATAAAAAGGCTGAAGTCGTATTTTCCGCTCCGGATTCCCCGCTGAGAAGAGCGAGAGAAATCGTGCTCGAAGATGGAAAGATTCTGCTTGCCGTGAAGCCTAAGATGACCGGATTTCTTGTTATAGAAAGGGGGAAGGCTGGAACGATAAGGGAAATGATGAGATACGGTAGGGAAGTAAAGCTTGAGGAATTAGATATAGAGGTTGGTATATTCCTTCAGGGTTGCGTTGCGATTGATAGGAAAGGAAACAGAATCGGAAAGGGCAGCGGTTTCGGGGATAAGGAGTATTGGCTTTTGAAAGAGAAGGATTTGCTTTCGGATGATTGTTTATATGTCGTTATAGCTCATCCTATTCAGATCTTCGATGATTTGAGCTATTTAATGGATAAACACGATGTTAAAGCCGATGTTATTCTAACGCCAGACGAAGTGATTTGGACCGAAAGATGAATCTGAAGCAAAAAATTATTATAAATTTCCCCGCCCATTGCTATGATGTTCAAAAAGATTCTCGTTGCGAATAGGGGAGAGATAGCCATAAGGGTGATGCGTGCCTGCAGGGAGATGGGCATCAAGACAGTTGCAATCTACAGTTCCGCAGATAGAAAGGCTTTGCATCGCCTTTACGCTGATGAGAGCTATTACGTCGGCGAGGCTGAGGCTAGAAAGAGCTATCTGAATATGGATAAGATTATCGAGATAGCCAAGAAGAGCGGTGCCGAAGCCATACATCCCGGCTACGGCTTTCTTGCGGAAAATGCAGAATTCGCGAAGAGGTGTGAGGAGGAGGGATTGGTTTTCATAGGTCCGAAGCCGAAGGTAATCGAAGCTATGGGCTCCAAGGTGAACGCGAGGAAGATGATGGAGGAAGCAGGCTTGCCAGTCGTTCCGGGATCCCCGGCTTTGAAGGATGTGGATGATGCGATCAAATGGGCTGAGAAGATCGGTTATCCTGTTGCCATAAAAGCTTCCGGCGGCGGCGGTGGAATAGGTATAACGGTTGTATGGAACGAGAATGAGATCGAGGATGCATTCAACCGTTCTAAGAAGTTGGGCGAAAAGTATTTCGGAGATGATACCGTTTACATCGAAAAGTTCCTTCCGAAACCGAGGCATATAGAATTTCAGGTTTTGGCCGATGAACATGGCAACGTTATTCACATGGGCGAAAGGGAATGCTCAATTCAGCGAAGACATCAGAAGCTGATAGAAGAATGTCCATCTCCGGCTGTGGACGATGAAACACGTGAAAGAATGGGCAGATTGGTCGTTAAGGGTGCGAAGCACATAGGATACACAAACGCCGGAACGATGGAGTTTCTTTATTACGAAGGAAACTTCTACTTCCTTGAGATGAACACACGTCTTCAGGTTGAGCACACGATTACTGAAATGGTCACCGGCATAGATATTGTCAAGTATCAGATCAGGATTGCATACGGCGAAGAACTTCAGCACGATCAGGAGGACATCGTAATGAGGGGACATGCGATCGAATGCAGAATTAATGCTGAAGATCCGATCGACTTTCTTCCGAGAACGGGAAGGATAATACACTACAGAAGCCCCGGAGGAATTGGAATAAGAATCGACAGCGGTGTTCATATGGGATACAGGATTCCGAAGGAATACGATCCGAT
>JALWBF010000215.1:0-17069 GCA_027016055.1 Archaeoglobaceae archaeon
GCGATAAGGGATGATCAGATAGTAACCGAGATAATCGACTTCGGAGTGCCGAGAAGGGATAGACCGGTTGTAAGAAAGGTGACCTATGCTGAATTAAAAAGCGGAAAGGTGGAGATAAATGGCGAAGAAGTGAGAGTTTCGCCCCTTTCAAGCTATTACATGGCGAGAAAGGTTATGGAGGAGCTGAAGAGGATGATAGAGAAGGGAGAATTCTTTTTGACTCAGCCTGTAGAAAGGATTCCGACGAAAGGGACGTTAAAGCCGATGAGGGAAAGGGGAGTTAAGGTTGTTAAGAGCGTTATGACGAAGGCCGTAACTATTCCGCCGGATACGAGCATAGAAGAAGCTTCCCGAATAATAATTCAGAAGAACGTTAACCATCTGCCGGTTGTGGATGAAAACGGGGTTTTGGTCGGCATAGTCACATCTTGGGACATCGCAAAAGCGGTTGCTATGGGTAAATTGGGAAGGGTTTCGGATGTAATGACGAGGAAAGTAATCACTGCTATGCCCGATGAGCCGATAGAATCCGCTGCGAGAAAAATGGAGCAATACAACATCTCAGCCTTGCCTGTTGTAGATGCTAAGAAGAGAGTTTTGGGAATGGTTACGAGCGAAGATCTTAGCAAACTTCTGGCGAGGTGGTGACGATGCTACTCCTTCTAAAATTCGATTCGAAAACTATAAAGAAGCCGATAATATCCACAGCGACCCTCGAAACAAAGGCTCTGATAAACATCCTCCGTGCCAACGTTGGGGCGAGAAGGGGTGAGATGGTTGTAGAGGTGGATGATTCGAAAGCGAAGGAGGTTGAGGAGGTATTCATAAGATTCGGAGTTGAGGTGACAGAGCTTAAGGAAGCCGTTGTGAAAGATGATGATAGGTGCGTTCACTGCGGACTCTGCATAAGCATATGCCCTGTTGAGGTATTCAGGTTCGATGAGAACTGGAAGGTCGTTGCAGATACTGAGAAATGCATTCACTGCGGTGTATGCACAAAGGTCTGTCCCTGCAACGCCCTAAGCTTACCGATTTGATCATTCTCCATGAGCTAAGATAACTCCGATCAATATTAAGCTTGCTCCGACAAGTTGCTTCAGCGTTAAAACCTCTCCGAATACAACGTATCCGAATATACCGGCCGAAACCGGCTCAACCAAAGCCAAAATCGGAGCCTTTTCCGTTTTGCAGTATTTTATTCCATAATTGAATACGGTAAAGGCTAAAGCCGTCGGAATTAAACCCAAGCCGAGGATCCAATCGTATCTTTGCAGAAATATCTCAAAGATCTTGTGTCCGAAGAGGATTAAAACTACCGGTAATAGAATAAGCGAGGAGATGGACAAACTTAGAAAGGTTATGTGAATGGACGACATGAACTCTCTAACCTTCTTTGTTATGATAAAAACAGCCGCATAGAAAATTCCGGAAAGTATACCGAAGACGATTCCGAGAGAGATACAGCCGTAGGGTGTGAGCATTAGATAAAGACCGAAGATTGCAAGAGGAAGAGCAATTAGAGAGCTTCTGCTGACACCTTCCCCCTTAAGCCAAACGTAAAGCGTTACGTAGATCGGTGCCATGTATAAGAGAAGGGCGGATGTTGCAACCTCTATCATCTGAATAGATGCGATGTAACATAAGATCGTCGCCAAGTTCACGATAGCCACGCCTAAGATGAGCTTCGGATGAACAATTCTAATATCCCTTATGAACGGTAGCAGAAAAACTGCTCCCAAGGATAGCCTGAAGAAGGTGAGAAGGATGGGATTTGCCGGAATGTTTCTGACGAACACTGCAAGGGAGCCCATAAGGATTCCAGCTATAACAACGGAGGAGCATCGCATGGTATCAAACCAAATCCGACTTTTAAAAAACTTAAGTGTTTAAATTACAAAAGATTTTTATAATAATTTTATCATGATAATAGATGAAATGCGGAAACTACCGATGACCTAACAGCGAAAAAAAGATTAAAATACAAACGTAAAGATTGATAAAGAATGAGAGACGTCCGTAAAGCTTCATAAAGTGTTAGAAAAATTTTAACTAATTTTAATCAAAAGTATCGTTATATAATTCGAAATCGCAGTTTGGATTGAGGTGATGCAAAATGCGAAGGTTGGTGCTGGGTGTATTGGTATTAATAATAGCAATGATAGGAACGGCGAGCGCACAACCGATGCACAAGTTCGGACAGGGAGCACCGATTATGAACAAAATCCAAGAAAACGTCAACGCAACCCCCGCCCCAGTGATGGAGCAGAAGAGAATAAGGAATGAATCATGTCCAACATGCACACCTATAAAAGAGATGATTAGAAAGAGAATACATGAACATCTTATTAAGAAGGAAAGGATTCAAGAAAGAATAAGAGAACTCAAGATTAAGCATCGCATGGAAAGAATCAGACTGCATATACAGAAGGCTAGGCAGATGTGCGAACGGGCAAAAATGAAGTATGAAAGGGCGAGAGAGATGTATATGAAGCTCAGAGCACGCGGGCTTAAGGATCCGGAGACGTTCAGGTATGCCAAGCAGTATATCTGCTTCGGCGTCGATTACGTCGAAAGATGGCTTGAGAAGCTGATGGTTCAGGTGCAGAATGCGAACATGGGTGAAGATCAGAAGGAGAGAATTATGGAGAGAATTCAGAACTGCCTTACAGCTTTGAACGAAAGCAAAGATGCAGTAAACTCAAGCACGACTCCTGAGGAACTTAGAAACGCCGTTTCAGAGCTCAGAAAGACATGGAACGAAATCAGAATTGAGATCAAATCCATAGTCGGTCAGATCGCGGTGACTAAGCTTGAAGAAGTAATCAACAAGGCTGAAGATGTAGCATTAAGACTTGAAAGCGAAATCGAGGCACTGAATGCGAGCAATGTTAGCGTTACAAAGCTTGAGCAGACGCTAAACGACTACTTAGAGAAGCTCAACTTGGCGAGACAGAAGCTTGAGGATGCGAACGAAAAGTTTGAGGAAATGGCCAATGCGAGCAATCCGAACGAGCTCTACGTTGAAGGTAGGCATCTGCTAATGGAGGCGAGGGATCTCATTAGAGAGGCTTTCGCCGACATCAAGGTAATTTACTACGAAATCCAGCATCTTAGAGTGGGGCATTTGTTCTTCGGAAACGAAACGGGTGAACTGTTCATCGTCGGAAACGGAACGGCTGAGATTCATCTAACCGGTGTTGCGGTGATACTTGCAAACGGAAATGCCACGATTTCGCCGGCAACATCCGTAGTCACCGCAGTAGGATTCGAAAGCAGTGTAAAGGATGGAGTTGCCTCGATGAGCGGGCACGGAAAGGCTGTAGTGAGGGGCAAGAACGTAACGATAAGGGTTGAGGGGGACTTCATTAAGATCTTCGCAAAGGGTAAGGGAACGGCAACGCTCAGCGGAGAAGGTGTCTACAAGCTCAAGAAGTCACCACACGAAAAGATTGTTGAGGAACAATATTCAGGAAACGTAACTCTTGAGTTCGGGGTGATAGAGTGAAGAGGGCGCTAATACTTCTTCTAATTTTTGGAATCTTAATGCTCGGATGTGCAGGGAAAAAACCGGTTGCTGAGAAACCGGTGGAAACTCCAACAAAGCAGGCTCCCACACCGACGGAAAAGCCCATACCGGCAGAAGACATAAACAAGACGTTAACGGATGTCAACGAACTGCTTAAGGAGCTTCAGGACATCGAAAACATAAGCTTTAATCTCTAAATTTTTTATATATTTTTGCTCTTATCGCAATTTATAATTTCCTAACCCGAAAACTGTTTGTATGGAGTTAATCCGTGATATAAGCGAGGAGCTAAAAAGCTCATACCTCGATTACGCGATGAGTGTCATCGTTGGAAGGGCTTTGCCTGATGTTAGAGATGGTCTGAAGCCCGTTCAGCGCAGAATCCTTTGGACTATGTATGAGATGGGTTTAAGGCACGATAAACCTTACAGAAAATGCGCGAGAGTCGTCGGTGAAACCCTCGGTAAGTATCATCCCCACGGCGACCAGCCAGTTTACGAAGCCCTCGTAAGAATGGCTCAGGACTTCGTTATGAGGTATCCCCTCATAGACGGGCAGGGTAACTTCGGATCGATAGACGGCGATGAACCGGCTGCGATGAGATACACGGAATGCAGACTGACGAAGTTGGCTGAAGAGCTTTTAGCGGATATCGATAAAAATACTGTCGATTTCGTTCCGAACTTCGACGCAACCTTAAAAGAGCCTTCTGTTTTGCCTGCGAAATTTCCCAACTTGCTCGTTAACGGTAGCAGTGGCATAGCCGTAGGAATGGCTACGAACATCCCTCCTCATAACTTAAAGGAAGTTTGCGAGGCAATAATTGCTTACATAAAGAATCCGGATATAACTGTCAAAGAACTGATGGGATACGTGAAAGGTCCTGATTTCCCGACCGGCGGAGTCATAGTCGGAGTTAAGGGGATAGAGGAGGCGTATGAAACGGGGAAAGGAAGGATAGTGATTAGGGGCAAGGTTGAGATAGAGGACGGAGCGATCGTGATAAAGGAGATACCATACATGGTTAACAAAGCCAAGCTCGTTGAGAAGATAGCTGATTTGATAAAGAGCGGAAGGCTTGAGGAAGCGAGAACAGTGAGAGATGAATCCGATAGAGAAGGAATTAGAGTGGTTATCGAGCTAAAATCCGGGGCTGATGTGAACACGGCTTTGAAGAAGCTATACTCATACACCCCACTTCAAACGAGCTACGGAATAATAAATCTCGCATTGGTAAACGGCGAACCGAGGATTCTGAGTCTGAAGGAACTCATAGCATGCTACGTCGATCACAGAAGGGAGGTTGTCAGAAGGAGGACTGAATACGAGCTGAAGAAAGCTCAAGATAGATTGCACATAGTTGAAGGACTCAAGATTGCTATCGAAAACTTGGAGGACGTCGTGAATCTGATTAGGGAAAGCAAATCACCCGAAATTGCTAAGAAACAGCTTGTGGAAAAATATGGAATGAGCGAAAGGCAGGCTGAGGCGATTTTACAGATGAGGTTGCAGAAGCTAACATCCGCTGAGATATCTGCTTTGATAAAGGAATACGAGGAACTGAAAAAGCAAATTACAGAGCTCTCAGCCATTCTTGCGGATCGTGCTAAGATAGATCAGATAATCATAGATGAGCTTAAAGAACTGAAGCGTAAGTATGGTGATGAGAGAAGAACCGAGATACTGGAAAAGGAGGAGGAAATAAAAGCGGAAGAACTCGTTACCGTGGAGGAAAACGTGGTCGTTTTCACTAAGGACGGATTCTTTAAGAGGTGCGAGGTTGAATTTAAAGCGCAGGGAAGGGGTGGTGTGGGCGTATTGGGGATGCCTGTGAGAGATGGCGACGAACCTGTGTTTGCCGTTCTCTGCAATACTAAGCAGAAGCTACTGATATTCAGCGATGCCGGCAAGGCTTACTGGATAGCGGTTCACGACATACCGAAGCAGGATAGAACCGGAAGGGGGGTAAACATAAGAAAGTTCTTGGGATTGAGTGATGATGAGAGGGTTGTATCTGCTATAGCCGTCGATGAATTCAGCGAAGAAAGTTTCGTTGCTATACTTACGGAGGACGGATACATAAAGAAGACGAAGCTTTCGGAGTTTGCGAATGCTAAGAAGTCCGGAATAATAGCATCATCAAGCAGAATAGCCTTTGCAAGGATATTCAAAGAAGGAGAAGTGGCGATAGGAACGAGAAACGGTTACGTAGTTAGATTTAAGACCGATGACGTGCCCGAAAAGGGCAGAAACGCGAGGGGTGTGAAAGCGATTAATTTGAGGGAAGGAGATTCGATTGCTTGGCTTTCAATCGGTAAAGGCAGGGAGCTTCTAATTCTTACGGAAGATGGCTTAGGCAAGAGAACTAATTTGGACGAATTCAGGCTTACCAATAGAGGATCGATGGGTGTAATTGGAGTCAAAGGGAATCTCGCCGTTGTAGAATTCGTTAAGGGTAACGAGGACGTTCTTATATTTACGAAGGATGGGCATGCCATAAGAGTTGCTGTGAGGAACATTCCGAAGCAGGGAAGGGTTAGTAAGGGAGTGGAAGTTAGCAAGAAGGGCGTCGCTTGTGCCATCTTGATTTAACAGCCATGAAGGCTGAAGTTAGGATCAGAATTGAAGAAGCTGAGAGGATTATAAGGGAAGCCGAGGAAGCTCTGAAATCAGGCCTATACGAAACCTGCTGCATATCATCTTGCTACGCCATATTTCACGTTATCAGAGCTCTGATCATAAGCATGGGTATGAACCCAAAAACGCTCGAAGATGCGGTTCATTTGATCTGCCTAAGCAGGGAGAAGATAGGATTTACGAGGGATGACTGCTCGAAGATTTACAGAGCCTTGGATATAAAATCGGAAATAGACGGAGGATACTTAAGAAGGATCACAAAGGATGTTGCAGAGAGAACGCTTGAAGATGCGAAGGAAATTCTGGAAAAGTCCAAAAAATTCTTAAACTTCACCCCTTAAATCCAGTATCCTTTTGGCCTTGCCCTCAAACCTTTCGAGCGTCCCCTTTTCAACGAGCTCTACGTTAGTTCTTAGTCCGAGCTCTTTCCTCAGCTCTTCCTGAATCTTTCTCCTTAGCCTCTCCATGTCAGCAAGCTCTCCGGTGAAGAATTCGTCCTTAACCTCAACCCTCACGGTTATCTCATCCAAAGCCCCTTTCTTTGTTATCACAACCTGATAGTTGTCTCCCACCTCCGGAATCTGCATCAATACGTGCTCTATCTGGCTCGGGAACACGTTGATACCCCTGACTATTATCATGTCGTCGCATCTTCCGATGATTCTGTGTATCTTTGGATGCGTCCTTCCGCATGAGCATTTTTCCTCGTCCATTACAAACGTTATGTCTCCGGTTCTGTATCTGATTAAGGGTAAAGCCTCCTTTGTCAGAGGCGTGAGCACGAGTTCCCCTTTTTCTCCTTCACCAAGCTGTTCTCCAGTTTCCGGATCGACAACTTCGATGAAGTAATGATCAGCCCATATGTGTAGCCCGTTCTGCTCTTCGCATTCAAAAGCTACACCCGGCCCGTTCATCTCGCTCAATCCGTAAGAATCGAACGCCTTAAGATCGAACGCATCCTCAAGCTTTTTCCTCGTTGCTTCGCTCCAAGGCTCTGCACCGAAGCAACCGATTCTCAATCCGATTTCCTTCGGATCTATCTCCATGCCTTCGGCAACTTCCTTTATGTGCAAAGCGTAGCTTGGCGTGCAGTGAATTGCAGTCGTTCCGAAATCGAGCATGAATTGGATCTGCCTTTCCGTATTGCCAGTTCCCGAAGGCACGACCATCGCTCCTATCCTTTCAGCAGCGTAATGCATTCCCAAGCCGCCTGTGAACATCGTATAGCTTACCATGTTCTGAAAAACGTCTCTGCTTCTCAATCCAACCATATACAGGCATCTCGCACATAGGTTTATCCAGTTTTCAAGGTCTCGGGCTGTGTAGCCAACAACCTTCGGCTTTCCAGATGATCCGCTCGACGTGTGTATTCTGACTAGTTTCTCCTTAGGAACAGCAAAAAGTCCGAAGGGATAGTTTTCCCTCAGATCCTCCTTTGTGGTGAAGGGGAGCTTCCTTATATCTTCCCTCCTTCTTATATCATCCGGATGAATGCCGAGTTCCCTAAACTTCTTCCTATAAAACGGAACGTTATCGTAAGCGTGCCTTACAACCCATCTCAACCTCTTAAGCTGAATTTCTTCGATCTCCCTTCTCGGCATTATCTCCTCCTTCTGCCAATATTTGTCACTGTATGGCATACTTGGGTGTTGTCAGCGCATGTTTAAATAGTTTGCAGAATTCTTACTATGATGGAACTCAACGACATCATGCTAACTCCCGAAAGGGCTTTAATAATCAAGGACACCGCCGTGATAGCGGATCTACATTTGGGGTTAGAGAACGTAATGCTTGAGAAGGGCGTTGCGGTTCCGAGAATGCAGATAATCGAAATAGTTGAATCCGTAAAGCGAATTATTGAAAAATACGGAATTAGGCGAATAGTTGTTGCCGGAGATCTGAAGCACGAGTTCAGCAGAAATCTTCCTTATGAATGGGAGGATGTCGAGCATTTTCTAAAAGCTCTCGGAAAAGTTGAGCTTGAGGTTGTTAGAGGAAATCACGACAACTACTTGGCTACAATTCTAGCCAAGCACGGGATCGAGTTGAAGGAGGAAATCGAAATCGAAGGTTGGACTGTTGTTCACGGGCATAAAAAATGCGATAAGCCGAAAATAATAATGGGACATGAGCATCCAGCCGTTAAGATAAGATTCAGGGGATCGATCTATTCCTACCACTGCTACCTTAGAATAAGGAAGAAGAATCAGGATATCATAGTTCTTCCGGCTTTTTCACCGCTCGTTTCTGGCAGTGATATTATATCAGCTGAGAGTTTTTTATCTCCTATTCTTAGCGATGTTAGCGATGATGAGATCGAAATTTACGCAGTTGATGATGAGGTCGTATATTTGGGTAAGCTGAGCTATTTAAAGAGCATTACTCTTTAAGCATTACCGTTCCCCTATCCACTTTCACAATTCCCATGCTTTTAAGCTGGGAAATGTGTCTGTGTGCAGTTTTGTAACTAATTCCTAACTTATCGGCAATATCCTTAATCGTTAGCTCCCCGTTCTGATTTAGCAGTTCAATTATCTGCTTCTTTCTTTCCGATTTTACAAGTGTTAAAGGATCTACGTCATCGCCATCGGTTAAGAAGAAAGATCTGTGTTTTCCCGTTTGAACGGAATGTATCCAGCCTTCATCTTCCAGAGACTTGAGATGAAATCTTAAGGTACTTCTGTTCATTCCTGTTAGCTCTTCAAGCTCCTTCAAACTAATTCCCGGATTTTTAATTATGATCTTTAATATTTTCCGCCTTTTTTCGTTCTCTAACGCGGATTTAATCTTAGCTATAACTATCGGTAGGATCTTCCAAATTCCTAAGACACCCAATATTATTGCAATAATCTCGTGAATCTTAATCCAAAGTGGGAGATCCCAGAATGAGATTTTTATCTCATCTGCCGGATCGCTTTTTATTATCTTTTTAAGTTCCTCGTCACTAATATTGGCCGGTTTGATTTTGGTAGCTATTGATAGATGCGTTATAATCAGAATAATCAAACAAAATTGAACCAATAACCTAAGGTTGATCATGTTATCGTTAAGGAGTAAGTTTGAACGCCACTAACTTTCTCACCGTAAACTTTGAAGTACCAAGTACCATGTTCAGCATCTTCCACGTTTAAAGCTATCTTTCCATCAATTCTGCCGTCATCTGCATCATAGTATGGGCCGTAAACGTCACCGTTAGGTGAATAGATCGTCAGCGTTAAACTGTTGGAAGGATTGTTCCAAACTAAGTAAACGCTGAAGCTCGAAGATGATATGTATTTGCAATACCAGTCCGTTTCTCCTTGAGTTATAGTATCGTAAACTGTCTGAATCGATATTTTCTTAGCACTCGCTACAGGTGTAATCATTAGTAAAACTGCAAGAATAATGATCGTTAATTTTATAGCCTTCATATCCTAACTTGTGATCATTCTATATATAAACTTTCTGACCATATCCTGAGAATTATAATTTAAATTATTTAATCTCAATAATATTATTCTTATTATATGGTCAGAAAATATTTGTAGGATTAGGTTAAATATAAAATGAGAAGAAAAGAGGTGGTTGGATGAAACAAGTTAAGTTGTTAGTGGGAGTGTTGCTAGTTTTAGTGATGTTGGGAAGTGTGGTGAGCTCAGCGATGGCTAAACCAGTGCCACCATCGATACTAGATCCGCATGGTAAGGAAAGAGTAAAACCAAATCCAAACTCACCACCAATGCCTGAGTCAGAGCTAACACACATAATTCTCCCTGAATCTTGGCTTCTAAAAAACGATCAGGATAAAAGACCAGAAATTATAAAAGTGGCTATTCCAAAGTCATGGCTTAATAATCCTCCAAAGATAAATAAAAATGAACCTGTGGTTTTACTTAGAATACCAAAGATAATGTTATATGATCTCAATTCAATATTTAACAAAGATAAAAATCAAAGCATCATAGTAGTATCTTTACCTAAATATGCCTTTAAGTTCTATTCTAACATCACTATGCTTAGAAAGGATCTAAAAAGAATGATTGAAATACAAGAACGAATGACTAAAAGTAACAATGATTCGAATTTTGTTAGCCAAGATTACACCATACTATGGGATGAATTCTATGGCGAATGGGTATGGTTCCAACGCAATCCAAGTTATAATGTAATTTATATAACCGGCATAGTCGACCCTGTCATAAATCAAAACAGTGGGACTATATTTTGGAGTTATCATGAACGAGAAATATACCTTGATGGCTACGGTGATGTTTTAGAAGTTATATCTGATCATAGATCAAACGGGGAAGTACATGTTTGGGTTTCTATATTCGATAACAATGTATGGGAGCAATGGGATGAAGGTGAGCCAGCTCTAAACGTTTCAGATGCTCTACAACCAGTTGAATACTATATTTCAATAAAGTATGGAGGACAACTAGGAAAATATGCAGTATTTTTGCACGATACTAAAAATGATATATGGAAATATGGTATATATTATGATACTGATAACCCCAGCACAAGAATAAACTGGCTTACTGGTTCAACTGAGCTCCTGTTCAATTATCCGTTAAAAGATTTCTATGTAAAGACATATCCGATACGCACCGACTGGACATTAGATGATACTGGAAATTGGCATAGACCTAAAGAAACATTCACGTTCTATGATTATAGTACTAATCAACCGCACGTATATGTTAGTGGTTGGTGGGATACATACGATCGATTAGTGACATCCCACTCAGCATACGATGAAACTTATTAACTTAAACTTTTTTTATTTTTAGAGAGGTGTTAGAATATGAACAAAAAGCTGTTAATTATTCTGATTTTGGGGATTGTTATTTTCTATTGCTCGTGTGTCGAAAATGAAAAAACGCAAGCTACTCAAAAGACATATACCCCGCAGATAACTCCGGTAATTCAAACGCCCCGAGAATCGCCTCCACCCGGAGTGCAGACACCACCGACTCCCGATTATTATATCGGGAAGTTTATCAAATACTTTAACGAAAGAAACACCACTAAGCTGTATGATTTGTTTTCTGAGAGTGTTAGACGTAACCACTCGATAGATGAGCTTGAAATGGCGTTGAAGTTTGCTAAGAAACACAACATTACGATAACAAAATGGAAGATACTAAAGGGTAGATTCTGGGGGAATACTACCGTAAGGATGACAATCAGTAAAGACGGCGAATTGATCAACAGGACGATTATAATTCCAGTAACCTACAAATCATTCAAGAGAGATTCGATAATCCTATCTCGTGGATACATCGACGATTGGATAATTGACGATATTCTGATTAAGGATTAGCAATTGTTCTAACTGTAGCGATTTTGAAACCTCTAAGAAAATTGTAAGCAAGATGTTCATCCGAAATTTTTTATACTTCGATCCATACTGACAATTATGGTAGGTCAGACTATTCAGGTTGGTAAGAAATACGCTATATACCTTCCAAAAAAGATCGTGGAGGAAGTGGGGATAAAAGAAGGAGATGTTCTGATCGTGCAAGTCAGAGGCAAGGATATCATTCTTAAGCGTGTTGAGAAGGAGCTAAAGATTGCAAAGCCATGGGCGAGGATAAAAGCTGAGGAGGTTGAGAAGGTTGGAGAAGAAATCACGAGAAAAATATTCGAATGAGTTTCTCTTAGATATGAGTTACTTGCTCCCTCTCGTCGGAATAGAAGTTGAAGGTATAACCGAAAAGGATTATAATAAGATCCTCACGAAAAAGCTTTATTATCCCTCAGCTCTTATAGCGGAACTCATCGGAGTCGTGATGAAGGAGGCAAAGAAGGCTAAAATTGAAGAAATTCCTGAGGAAGCAGTAGAAGGTTTTAATTCGATAACCTTCGGCGGTAAAATCAACTTAGTTTCACCGGAAGGTGTTGATTTAAAAATAGCATTCGAACTAATCAAATCAGGTTGGAACGACATATTCGATGCCCTACTTTACGCAACGGCAAAAAGACTTGGAATGAAAGCTCTGAGCTTGGATAATAAATTTAAAAGATTTCTTAAGGAGAACGGATTCGAAGCAGACTTACTGATCAGTCACAAGGAGATTATCTGATCTCTACTCGCTATAGCGGGGAGTCGATCCTTTTTAATATTTTAATATCCTCTCTGCCATGAATTACTTACTTAGCGAAATTCCATGACAAAAAATTAAATCAAATTGGTTAAGGTGTAGCCGTGAAGGTTTCGGTTGTGATTTCGACGTATACCAAAGAGAGGTGTGAGGATGTTTCGCGATGCATTAACTCTCTACTAAATCAAACCGTAAAACCGGACGAAATCATTCTAGTTTTGGATCCGGTTAAGGATCTGATAGAATTTTACAGAGAATACGTTCCGAGCGAAGTGAAGATAGTCGAATCCTCCGGATTCGGTCTATCAAATGCGAGGAATGCCGGAGTAATGAATGCGAGAGGTGATGTTATTGCCTTTATAGATGACGATGCTTGGGCGGATAGGCATTGGTTGGAAAGGCTGATCGAAAATTATCGAGACGAGAAGGTTTGGTGTGTTGGAGGTAAAATAGTGCCGGTTTTTGATGGTAAAAGACCAAAATGGTTGCCGGAAGAGCTGGATTGGATAGTCGGTTGCAGTTACAGAGGTATGCCCGAAACGAAATCCGAAGTAAGAAATCCGATAGGAGCGAACATGAGCTTTCGAAGAAGGGCTTTCGAAGTTGCCGGTCTTTTCAGAACCGAAGTAGGAAGATACGGAAAGAAGTTGCTGAGCGGGGAAGAGGCCGAGTTCGCTATGAGGCTGAAGAAAATGATGCCAGATGCTAAGATAATCTACGATCCCTCAGCAGTCGTTTATCATAGAGTTTCGAAAAGTAGGATGAAGCTAAGATACGCTATGAGGAGAGCTTACTACGAAGGTTATTCAAAGGCTATATTGGCAAGGGAATATCCTTTGGGCGTCGAGTATAAATACCTCTCATTTCTAATCCGTTCAACTATAAACAAGCTTTTGAAGCTTAAATTATTCGAATTGATTGGCATAATCATCGTAGTTGCCTGCGTAATGGCTGGAAACGTAGTCGGCAAAATATCTTAAAAGTTCCCGCAAGCGCACAACCTTTAAGTATTAAACTAATGAATCTGATACATGTTGACTGCGAGGGTTTATGATAAGGCCGTGAAGGATTGGCTGATTAAGAAGAATTTGAGCGGCAGTGCGACTTATCGTTTTTGGTCAAGCTTGCAAAGAAGCTTGAGGTGAAGGAGGTTTTGGTTGACGAAAAAGTCTGATCGATTTCGATTAGTTCATAAACACGCTCAGCGAAATACTTAAAGAAACGGTCGTTAAGGCAATAAAAGAGGCTAAGAGAATTGCCGGACAGTTATGAGAATCGCTCAGGTCTGTCCGAGGTTTTATCCATATATAGGAGGCGTCGAAACTCACGTTTACGAAATAGCAAGGAGATTAGCCAAAGATTTCGAAGTTGAGGTTTTAACTACGGATCCGAGCGGAAAACTTCCGAAATTCGAGGAAATCGATGGAATCACAGTTAGGAGGTTCAAATCCTTTGCTCCTCAAGAAGCCTACTACTTCTCCTTAGATCTCTACAGATATTTGAAGAGGAATTCCGAAAAATACGATATAATCCACGCCCACAACTACCACGCTTTTCCGGCCTTTCTTGCCTATCTGAACAGGAGAAATAGGTTCGTGTTTACACCCCATTACCACGCCCACGGGCACACGTTCTTTAGAAATATACTGCACAAGCCCTACAAAATGGTAGGTAAGAGGATGTTTGAGAAAGCCGATGCCGTTATTTGCGTTTCGAATTACGAGAAAAATTTGATTTTAAAGAATTTCAATATTGATGTAAGTAAAATTTATTTAATTCCGAACGGGGTAAATTTGGAGGAGTTTAAGGTTGCTAAGAGGATAAAAAGGGAAAAGGATAGAAGTTTTAAGAAGATACTTTACGTCGGCAGAATAGAGAAGTATAAGGGATTGGATTACGTCGTTAAAGCTTTAAAATATTTGGATAATTTTATTTTAGAAATTGTTGGTAAGGGTAGCTACAAGCCGAAAATTATCGAGCTTGCGAGAGATTTGGACGTTCTGAATAGAATTAGATTTTATCAGGATTTGAGCAGAGAGGAGCTTGTTAGAAGGTATGCCGAAGCGGATGTTTTAGTTTTACTTTCAAGACATGAAGCATTTGGAATGGTTGTTGCCGAAGCTTTGGCAAGCGGAACTCCTTGCATAGTTTCCAATACATCCGCCCTGATCGAATGGGTTGATAATAGAAACGTTTTTGGAATAGATTATCCGATAGATGTTCCGAAACTTGCGAAGCTAATTGAAGAAGTTTCAAGAGTTGAGGTTAGGGGAATAAAGCTGTATACGTGGGATGATGTTGTTAAAAGGTTGATCGAAGTTTACTACGGATGAAAATGGAAAAGTTTCTTTAAGTTTTGAAAGGAAAAAGAAGTATGGAATTTCTTAAGCTGAACGCAATGAAATTTCTCGAGAAAGCGGAGGAAAGTTTTAAATCACGATATTCTTTTTGGAGCAGTTCTTTCAGCTAACGCTTAAGTATTTGCTTGCTAAGAAGTATGGAGAATTTCCGAAAACGCATAGCCTTAAAATTTTATTCGAACTGACTAAAGATGACGGACTCTACATAGCCGCAAGGTATTTCGATGTTGAATATACGAGAAATGTTGCCGAGAGATGTCTAAATTTGGCGAAGAAGTTTAAGGAGCTGATTGAAAATGATTAAAGAATATTACGAGATGCTTGAGAAGAACGAGGAGCTGTTCAGGAAGGCGAGAGATGTGGCTAGGGAAATAAAGAGGAGGGCATTGGAGATCTTCGGCGATTGCGAAGTTTACTTAGTCGGAAGCTATGCCAAAGGTAACTATACTCTATCCTCGGATCTCGACATACTGATAGTGTCGGACAGAATTCCTGAAAGAATAAACTTCGAGTGGTATTGCCATATCGTAAAGAAGTTAACGGATGACCACAGGATAAACATTCACTTGGTGAACAGAAAGAAGTTTGAAGGAATTCAGAAGATGTATAGTCCCCGTTTACCGGTTTAGGTGTAAATGATATCGATAGGGCTTAGAAATGCTTAACAAACAGGATTTAGGGTTGAAGAAGATCAAAAACGGGGTCGAGAAAATTAAAGCTAAGTTAGGAATGTGGTAATTTATGAAGGTAATTCAGTGGAACACCTCGAGGATAAACTCACCAATGAGCGGTATAAGGAAGTATGAGGATGAACTCTTTAAAAATATGATTAAGATAATTCAAAAAGAGTATGTTGATATCGAAATCCATAGAATATTGCGGGATGAGAACAAATTACTAGGATCAACCGTTGTTTCCTGGTTTTTAAAATATAAATGCAAAGATGCGGATTTAATTCATGCCACATCTCAGGTTATAGCACCCGTAGTTTATCTTAGAAAACCGAAGAGATTTATTGTTACGGTTCACGACTTAGCTCCGATTAGATACCCATTTGAGATTAGGGATTTATCTGAAAGAATTCAATGGATATTCACTCCAAAAGCTTTGAAGGATGTTGATCACATCATAGCAATCTCCGAATTTACAAAAAACGAATTAATAAGGCTAATTGGAACTAAAGAAGAAAATATAACCGTTATTTATCAAGGCGTAGATCATTCACTCTACAAACCTCTAAACAAAGAAAATTGCAAGAAATATTTTGGATTAAACCCAGAGGAAAAGCACATTCTTTATGTTGCATCAAATTTATACCACAAACGTATAGATTTGGCTAAAGCTGTTTTTGAGGAAATTAAGAAGTATAGAGATGATATCAAAATGATAAAAGCAGGGTATTCCGAGAAATTGGAAGGCAAAGGTATTATAAACATGGGTTGGATAGATGAAAAGGATATGCCAAAGCTTTACAATTCGGCAGATGTTTACTTGCATACATCAGAATATGAAGGATTCGGTTTGCCAATATTGGAAGCCATGGCTTGCGGAATTCCAGTGGTTGCAAGTAATAAAGCTTCAATACCAGAAATCGTTGGTAACGCTGGAATTCTAATTGATCTTGATGATAATTGCGCTCAGGAATTCGCAGAAAGTATCTTAAAGATTTTGGATAAAAATATTAAAATGGACAGAAAAGCTTTGGAGAGAAGTATGGAGTTTAGTTGGAAAAGAACAGCGAAGGAAACATTAAAAGCTTATTTTATTTATTAGTGATTAATATGACCGAAAAATTAGAAATATTAAAAAATATTAAAAAACAAGTTAACCAAATTATTATCGATAGCAGTGCCGTAAAACTAAATCTTGGGTGTGGTAAGAAAAAATATTCTAATTTTATAAATGTTGATATTAATCCAAGAGTAAAGCCAGATATAATATATGATTTGAATAAAATACCTTGGCCATTCAAAGATGAAAGTATAGATTATATTTTAATGGATAATGTACTTGAACATTTAGATGACATAATAAGTGTAGTTACAGAAATATATCGAATTTTAAAAAGAGGTGGTATAGCAGAAATAAAAGTTCCTTATTGGTTATCTAAAGGAGCCCATGAGGATCCTACACACAAACATACTTTTTCAGAAAAATCTTTTGACTTCTTAAAAGAAGGTTTTATGACAGATTTCTATACTGATGTTAGGTTCGAAGTCATGGTAGAAAAGATATGGGGTTTTGGAAAAAAATTCAAACTTATTAGGAAATTGATAGGTGATGATCTAGCGAGTTGCATACCAAACGCAATAATAGGCCTTGTCTTTTATTTGAGAAAAATTTAGGAGGTCTTGATACAAATGAACATCTTATTTGTATATCAAAAACCTCATAAATGCCATGAAGTATGGGCTAAAAGTATTCATGCTGATTTTATTCATTATACTAAACTTCCTCAAG
>JALWBF010000215.1:17079-17456 GCA_027016055.1 Archaeoglobaceae archaeon
ATAATTACTGTTGGATACTATCATCCTAGGCAAGGTATAGACATTTTAATTAAAGCTTTTAAACTCTTAAAAAAGCAGAATGAATTTAGAAATCTAAAATTGTATTTAGTTGGTAAAGGTTACCCAAAAAAATTCGCACAAAAAGATATAATACTAACAGGATTCGTTGAAGATTTAGAAAAGATATATAGACTAGCGCAACTATATGTTCATGCTGGAAGATACCAAGCACATCCTGTAGCTCCTTTGGAGGCTATGCATTACGGTATTCCTGCTATAGTCACAAATAAAACAGGAGTCTACGAAGTGCTAAGGCCAGAGTTTGTATCAAAGTGTAATCCAAAAGACTTAGCTCAGAGAATAGAATGGTTTCTAAA
>JALWBF010000216.1 GCA_027016055.1 Archaeoglobaceae archaeon
ACTGTATCTGCTCTACGGAGTAGTTGCCGGAATTAGGGATTACGGGAACAGAGTTGGAATTCCGACCATTGCGGGCATGATCTTCTTCGACGATTCATACCTAACGAACTGCCTCGTAAACGTTGGATGTATAGGAATAGTTAAGAAGAAGAACGTTATTCCTTCAAAGGTCGGGGGAGTCGGAGATCTTTTCGTCTTAGTCGGAGGAGCGACTGGAAGAGACGGTATACACGGAGTAACCTTTGCTTCAGCAGAGCTTGATGAGAGCAGTGAAGAAGAAGCAAGAGGAGCGGTTCAGTTGGGGAATCCGATAATGAAGGAACCGCTCATCCATGCTTGCTTGGAAGTTGTCGAGAAGGGGCTCGCTACAGGCATGAAGGATTTGGGAGGCGGTGGCTTAAGCTGTGTCATCGGAGAGATGTCCTTAGCTTCCGGCTGCGGTGCGGAAATATGGCTCGATAAGGTTCCGCTTAAAGAAGAAGGAATGGCACCTTGGGAGATATGGATTTCTGAAAGTCAGGAGAGGATGATGCTAACCGTAAAGCCGGAGCATGTGGACGAAGTTCTATATATATTCCAGAAATGGGACGTTCCGGCTACGGTGATAGGGAAGGCCACGGCTGATAGGATTTTGCGCATCTACTACAGAGGCTACAAGGTTTACGAGATGGACATAGACTTCGTGGTTAGAGCTGTGGAATACTGCAGACCCTACGTTAAAAGGAAAGTTAGGGCTATCGATGAAACTTCTCCGCCTTCGGATTACGCTAAAGTTCTTTTGGAGATGCTCGGTCATCCAAATGTAGCAAGTAAGGAATGGGTTGTAAGGCAGTATGATCACGAAGTCAGAGCTTGCACGGTGATAAAACCCCTTCAGGGTAAGATCAATAGAGAAGGACACGGAGATTGCGCGGTTATAAAGCCGACGGATTCATGGCGCGGGATTGCAGTTACTGCCGATGTTAATCCGTGGATGACGAAAATAGATCCATTCTGGGGAACGGCATCATCTTTTGACGAGATGGTGAGAAATCTCGTGGCCGTAAATTCGATTCCGCACAGCTTTGCAGACTGCTTAAACTTCGGAAATCCGGAAAAGCCGGAAAGGATGGGAGAATTCGTGGAATGCATTAAGGCTTTGGGCTGGATGGCTAAGGGATTCGGATTGCCCTGCGTCAGCGGAAACGTGAGCTTCTACAACGAAACTCCTCATGGCGCAGTTGCTCCGACGCCGACGTTGATGGGAATCGGAATAGTTGAGGACATACGAAAAGCCGTTACATCGAACTTTAAGGGTAAGGGCGAAGTGGTGTTGGTCGGAGAAACCTTTAAAGAGTTCGGAGGAAGCCTATACTGCGCTATAACCGGGCAGAAAAGCACGATCGTGCCGAAAACTTCTCCGAGAAGGCTCAGAAAGTATGTGAATGCAATGCTCGAAGCTTTTAAGCGATTTAAGATTTACGCATGCCACGATCTATCCGAAGGCGGTTTAGCAGTCGCTTTGGCTGAGATGTGCATAGGAGGAGGAATAGGATGTTCTATAGACTTAAGCGGGCTTAAGGGAGAGGATTACGTGAAGCTGTTCTCCGAATCCAACACGCGATGGCTGGTGGAAGTTGAGA
>JALWBF010000217.1:0-518 GCA_027016055.1 Archaeoglobaceae archaeon
GGATATCGCCATGATGCACTACTTAAATCTCACGAATCCGCATTCCAAATACGTTACCGTCTGGGTTACGGTTTATCCGAATTCGAGCGTTACAAAGGAAGAAACCGATAGAATGGCAAGAGCTATGGTGGAATACGGATGGAAGGACGTTAAAGTCAAAAGAATCGATGGCTTGAAAGTTTACTACGTTACACCACCGGGTAAAAACGTGACCCACTACTTCTGGTGCAACGACAGCTACATGATCTATATAATCCCGCACAACATGACGGAAAAAGAAATTGATGAATTTATTATAAAAATAACAAAATGAAATAATAATTATGAGATCTGCGGTAATAGTAACTTACAGAGACGAAGGCTTAATTGAGGAAAACATTAAAGAGCTGTTGAAAGATGGGTTCGAAGTAATAGTTGCCGCGGATGAACCTAACGAGAAGGTTCTCAGAATTTTGAGGAGTTATCCGGTCAAAGCCACAATTAGCAAAAAAAGAAGGGGTAAGTGGAAGGCTTTGAAT
>JALWBF010000217.1:528-3880 GCA_027016055.1 Archaeoglobaceae archaeon
CGGTGAGCAAATCCTGTTTTTGGACTCGGATACCAAGATAGTTAATCTATGCGATCTCAACGGAAAGGATGCGATTGAAATTCGAAAGGAGGTCTTTGCAAGCTCTATTCTTGAAAAGCTGATAAACATAGACTACTTCGTTATGTTCCTAACAGCAAAGCTTGCCGAGAAGTTCAACTCATGCCTGAGCATAAACGGTTCTGCATTCCTTATCAAAAAATCAGTTCTACAAAGCGTGGGCGGATTTAGGAGGAGAATAAACGAGGATACGGATTTAGGCGTTCGTTTGGGTTTGAAAGGGTTCAGGGTTTGCGTGGACGGGAAAGCCATAACGAAGGTTCCTTCAAACCTTAAGGATTGGTTCGTTCAGCGAGAACGCTGGAGCTTGGGAGGAGCTGAGGTTATAATAGAAAACTTTTGGAAAATCGTAAGGAGACCGAGGTTGTGGATTCCCTACCTTTTCGTGTTCTATCCGGCCATGGTTGGCTTCCTATTAAGCTTACTTTTGCCGGATAGCCTAATTTTAAAGCTGCTATATTTTCTGCTCCCTCTAATGGTGTTTTTGTCTCCCAAGTTGCTTTCCTTGACAATGCTCATGCTTTTTGAAATTCATACCATCAAGAATCTGCTCGCAATACTTCTTTCCTTCATTATATGGTCCTCAACAATGATGTTTCTGGCGAGGAAGTTAAGATACAGAATAGATTACAAACTACTGCCCCTATACTACTTCGTTTATTCCCCCCTCTGGACGATGATCTGCATAACCTCCTTCTTCAGGGTTCTGATTTTGAAATTATTTAAAAAAGAGATAAAAGTCAAGCATTGGCTCACTTAGTCATTCAGGAATGTTCTCGAGCTCCTTCTCTCTGAGCTTGTCGAGCATTAGCTTCCTCTCAACCCTTGCAACTACCTCTCTAATCCTCTGAACGGCATCCGGATTAGCTGAAACGCTGTCGATTCCCATCTTAACCAACTTCTCTACGACATGAGGATAGCTTCCAGCCTGTCCGCATATCGATGTCTTTACGCCGTGTTTCTTGCAGATCTTTATCGTCCTTTCTATCAGCTTCATCACAGCAGGATGTGTTTCGTCGTAAAGATAAGCTACGTTCTCGTTGTTTCTGTCCACCGCAAGCGTGTATTGCGTTAGATCGTTCGTTCCCAAGCTTATGAAGTCTATTCCCTCCTTTATGATGTCCTCAATTATCAAAGCCGCAGCCGGCGTTTCAACCATTATACCGAACTCTATCTTATCCAACGGCAAGCCCTCTTCCATTATTATCTGTTTGGCCCTTCTAACCTCTTCTGGCGAAGTTACGAGCGGTAGCATTATGCCTATGTTCGTGTATCCTTCATCAACCAGCTTCTTTATAGCTCTGATCTCCGCTCTGAAGTGTTCTTCCTCCCTCAGATCTCTCCTTATTCCCCTGAATCCGAGCATCGGATTCGCTTCGATCGGCTCGTCTTCACCGCCCTCCATGGCTCTGAACTCATCTGTCGGAGCATCTAATGTTCTAATCCAGACCGGCTTCGGATAGAACGCCTTGACGACCTTCTTCATTCCCTTGTATAGTTCATTTATGTATTCCTCGATTTCCCCGTCCTTAATGTATTTCATAGGATGCTTCTTCAAGCCGAGAACCATGTGCTCGATTCTGAACAGTCCAACTCCGTCAGCTCCGGTTGCGGCAACCCTTTCAGCAGCATCCGGAATTGATATGTTCACCTTGACCTCCGTGGCTGTTATTATAGGTGCCTGAGCAACAACGGTCGGCTTTTCTTCCTTCTTCTTCTCCTTAATCGCTCCGGCATAAACTATACCCTTATCTCCATCTACCGTTACAACCATTCCGTCCTTCAAAACTTTCGTAGCCTTCTCAGTTCCGACGACAGCCGGAACTCCGAGTTCTCTCGAAACTATCGCAGCGTGGCAAGTTAAGCCGCCTTCATCGGTAACGATTGCAGAAGCCTTCCTCATAGCCGGAACCATGTCCGGAGTTGTCATCGTAGTTACGAGCACGTCTCCTTCTTCAACCTTCGATATTTCGTCTTGGCTCAAAACGATCTTAACCTTCCCTATTCCGATACCCGGTGAAGCTCCCAATCCCTTAAGCAGAACCTTCCCTTCCTCAAGCTCAACCTCCTCTTCCCTCTTCTCCTCTCTAATCGTAGTGATCGGTCTCGACTGAACTATGTAGATCTTTCCATTTTCGATCGCCCACTCAACATCCTGCGGTGTTCCGTAATGATCCTCGATGATTTCTCCCAGCTTCACGAGCTCTTCGATCTCGTTATCGCTCAAAACTCTGGCTTTCGATTTTTCCTCATCCAACTCAACCTTCACGGTTTTACTATCCTGCCTCGTAAGCATTACCTTCTTCTCCGCGATCTTAACGACCTTAATCTTTCTCTGAACCCTATCGTATTCGTAATGATCCGGAGTGACCATTCCGCTGACTATTGCTTCACCAAGCCCCCAAACGGCTTCGATTATCGCGATCTTATCGCCTGTAACCGGATGGGACGTGAACATGACACCGGATTTCTCCGAATTTACCATCTTCTGCACAACTACAGCTATGCTGACATCCTCATGCCTGAATCCCTTCTGAACTCTGTAATATATAGCTCTCGGCGTGTAAAGCGAGCTCCAGCACTTCCTGACCTTCTCTACAACTTCATCTTCTCCCCTAACGTTAAGATAAGTCTCCTGTTGCCCTGCAAAGCTCGCTCCGGGCAGATCTTCAGCAGTTGCCGAGCTCCTTACGGCTACGAATACCTCCTCCCCGGATTCCTCGCAAAGCTTTCTGTAAGCTTGCTTAATTTCCTCCTCAACATCCTTCGGCATCGGAGTTGATTCTATCATTTCCCTGATTTTCCTCGAAGCCTCCTCAAGCTGCTTCGTATCCTCAACGTTTATGCTGTTGAGGATCCCGATTATCTTCTCTTTAAGCCCTGAGCTTTCAAGAAAATCCATGAAGGTTTTTCCGTCAACAACGAAACCTTCGGGAACCGGAATTCCGACCCTTATAAGCTCGCCCAAGTTTGCAGCCTTACCGCCGACAATAGGAACGTCGTCTTTATCAACCTCATCGAGCCAAAGGACACCCATTAAAACCACCCTTAGTTATTAAAACTATCAAATTTAAAAGGCTTTTGCAAAACATCAATATTTTTAAATCAGAATATCAAGAACAACCTCAAAAAAAGGAAGTGAAACGATGATCGAAAGCTGGGAAGAATACAGAATTATAAACGAAAGGCTCAACGACCTCGTGGAAAGTTTAAATACGATTCCAAAGATCAAAAAAGCGCTAAAGCATATAATAAAAGCCGGAGGAAAGAGGAC
>JALWBF010000217.1:3890-4412 GCA_027016055.1 Archaeoglobaceae archaeon
TAAGCTTTGCGGGGGGACTTATGAGGATGTAATGAACATGGCTTTAGCAGTCGAGCTAATCCATACCGCAAGCTTGGCCCACGATGATGTAATAGACAGGGGTGTGATGAGAAGAAACGTTAAGGCTTTGCATGTTGAGTATGACGTATCCCTTGCAATTTTGGTCGGAGACTGGCTGATTTCGAAATCGGTAGAGTTGGTTTCCGTTTACGATGAAGAGATAGTTAGGGGATTTGCGGAGGTCGGGATGAAGATGTCCGAAGGTGAGGTGTTGGATGTTTACAGCATAAGGGAGCCGTTTAGTGAGGAAGATTACTTTAAATGTATTTCAACTAAGACCGCAGCCTTGTTCGCTTACAGCGCTAAGAACGCTTGTAAGGTAGTTTGTGATGATAAAATGGCAGCTGAAAGGTTATTTGAATACGGAAACAATTTGGGTCTAGCCTATCAGCTCGTCGACGATCTACTCGAATTTTTGGATATGTATGAAGATAAAAGCTCCGAATTCGAATCGCTCACGTT
>JALWBF010000217.1:4422-17407 GCA_027016055.1 Archaeoglobaceae archaeon
GGACTATTTTGAAGATTGCGAGAGCAAATCGAAGCTTTTGCGTTTGGTCGATTACATGACATCAGATCTGATAAGGAACTACGTAAGCAAGAACAAGGAAGTTCTGAGTCTGCTCGAATCCTTCAAGGCTTGAGAACGAAAACCTTTGTATCCAAACCTCCGTATTTAACCCAGATTTCCCGATCAATAGTGTAATCGTTCTTTAAAGCCTTATCTCTCAGAATCCTGTCTTCAGCGGTAATTATCACGATTTTTTCCGCAACAACATCTTTAGCCGATCTTAGAAATCCATCGTATAGATCCTCGATCAAACCCTTCCTAGCTATTCTTAAGCCGTAAGGTGGATTTGTAATCGCTATGTCAACATCTTTCAAGCACAATTCGGTCGCATCGGCTTGAATAAAGTGTATGGTATCGTAAACCCCAGCAGTTTTAGCGTTGACGATTCCGCCTTTTATGTGCTTTCTGAACCTCTCTATTCCGATAAGCTTCATCCTGAGATCTCTCTTCTCGTTTCCCTCAGCTTCACCCTTAACCTCCTCAAGCAGCTTCTCTCCGTATATGTTGGTAAACAGGAATTTCTCCTTCCTAAACTTTTGGGGCGGGATGTTTCTTCCCATCATAGCAGCCTCGATTAGAATCGTTCCGCTCCCGCACATCGGATCGAGCAAAGACTTTTCCGGATTCCAGCCGGAAAGCATTATAAGGCTTGAAGCGATCGTTGGATTTAAGGGAGCGGGATGATCGTAAATTCTATACCCCCTCTTATGTAGCGATTCGTCTCCCGTCGTGTCTATTCCAACGTAAACTTCATCGAAAATAACATCCACCCTTATTATTACATCCGGATTATCCAAGTTTACCTTAAGCCTAACTCCCTTGGATTCCATATAGCTGTCTATAACAGCCTGCCCCGCAACCTTTCCAATATCTAAAGATGTGAAGTCGTGCTCTCCAGCCCTAAGCGGTCTTATAGCAAAGCTCTGATCGGGCTTTATCCAGCCGAAATCCAAACTCTTAACGATTCTATATATATCATCCAGTGTCTCGAACTTTTCAACCGCTAAGAGGATCATTATTCTTTCCAAAGTTCTTGCCATATAGTTCAGCTTAGCCATCAGCTTCAGATCTCCTTCGAAGAACACCCTACCCTTTCCCCTTCTTATCTCCACTACCTTTCCGCCGAAGCTTTCTATTTCCCTTGCAGCGATCTCTTCGAGCCCCGGAGATAGTGTAGCATAAAATCGCATTGAGTTAAAAAATAGGGTTCGATTAAAATCTGTTTTTGTAAATTTATTTACATGGAACGAGCAATACCGGAAGCATGGATCTTCTTATGACACCATCCGCCGTGCTACCGAGCAGGAGATCCTTCAGAACGCTTCTACCTCTTTTGCCCACCACTATTAACGTTGAACCCTTAATTATAGCTTCGTTGATTATCGCATTCGAAGCAACACCGACGCCCACTTCAAGCTCGCTCTCGAACTTGAACTTCTTAGCAAAATCTTCAAGCTTCTTCAAAGCTTCCTCCGAAAGTTCCTTGGTTTTATCCGGCTTTCCGTAGTCTATCACATGCATGAGCGTAGCTTTTTTGACGTAATCTTCAAACAGATTTTTGACAGTTTCCATTATGCTGTCACTGCAAGGTGAGAAGTCCAAAGCTATTAGTGGTTTGTCGAAAACCCTTCTCGCATCCCAGATACACTTAACCGTATGTCTCGCCTTATCCCATTCATACTTTACGAGCAGAACCGGCTTAGTTGCAACTCTCGCAACGTTGGCAGCTGTATGTCCTATTAACATGTCCCTCAGTATGTGTTCACCTTTTGAGGGCATGTAGATAATATCGACGTTTTCCTCCTCCGCAACCTTCGCAATTTCAAGTGGCGGATGTCCCATTCTAACGATGGTCTTGGTCACATTTATTCCCATGTCTCTGAAGTCTTTTGCAACCTTATCCAACTTCTCTTTAGCCTTCATCTGCATCTTATCAAAGTTTACGAACTCATCTCCAGTAGGCTGAATATCCAGCACATGAATGAGGATCAGCTCTTCCGCTACACCGGTGCTGAAAAATCTTGGAATACAGTTGCTAAATGCATACTCCGAAACTATCGAAAAATCGACCGGAAACAGAACCTTACTGATCATACCCATCACCACCTCTTGAAAAAATATAATTATAACATCCGCTATATATACCTTACTAATCAAATTTAAGATACTCAAGACTTAAATAGCCTTTATATTATTACGGTTTTTCATGTTAGAGATACTTGTGAATCCGGACAAATTTTTCAGGGATCATGATGATGTCAACATCCTCGTGGCCATCCTAATCGTTGCAACTTCCGCAGTTCTCGGAGCATTGATGATATACGCGAACTTGGACATAATCGAAAGCTCGGTGATCAGGCAACTCCAGCAGACGCTTTCTGCCGAGCAGGCGAGGATGATGTTTGAATTGATGAAGTATACCTTCCTCATCACACCCTTCATCGGCGCCTTCGTGGGATGGATAATCATCGCCGGACTTATTCACATAGTTTCCTCGGTATTGGGAGGGGAAGGAGAATTCTCCAAAACTTTAAAACTCACGGCTTTCGGCTACATTCCGAGCATAATTCTGTTTCCTTTGAATTTTTCGATAGTCCGCATGACGCACGAATTCATGAACGTATCGATCATGATAATAGGCGCCGCTTCGACCATCTGGCAGCTCCTAATACTTACGTTTGCCGTTAAGAACTGGAGAAAGCTCGACACGACAAAAGCTGCAATATCCGTTGTTATTCCAATCGTAATCCTCGCTGGATTAAGTTTAATGGGAAGGTTATTAAGACCGATGTAGAACTAATACCATGCGTAGCGATATAGTTAAGAAGGGCGTGGAGAGGACGGCTCATAGGGCTCTTCTAAAAGCTTTGGGTGTTTGCGATGAAGAAATGGAAAAGCCGTTCATAGGAATAGCGAACGCCTACAATACTATAGTCCCGGGGCACATGCATCTCGATAAGATCACTCAGGCTGTGAAGGAAGGAGTTTACGCAGCCGGTGGCGTTCCCTTTGAATTCGGCGTTATCGGAGTTTGCGACGGAATTGCGATGGGGCACGAAGGCATGAAGTTCTCGTTGCCGACGAGAGAATTGATAGCTGACTGCATCGAGGCGATGGTTCAGGCTCATCAGTTCGATGGGCTTGTCGTAGTTGGAGCGTGCGACAAGATAATACCGGGAATGCTCATGGCTGTTCTAAGGTTGAACATTCCGGCTATAGTAGTCTGCGGCGGACCGATGTTGGCTGAAAGGGTGGGAGATAGAACCGTAACTATAAAGACCGCATTTGAAGCAGCCGGACTTTACAAATCCGGAAAGATAGATTACAAAACTTTAAAGCTATACGAGGACTTCTGCGCTCCTTACTGCGGAAGTTGCCAAGGGCTTTACACCGCAAATACCATGCAGATACTAACCGAAGCCTTGGGCTTGTGCCTTCCCTATTGTTCAACATCCCCGTGCGCATCATCGAGGAAGCTTAGAATTGCAAAGGAGAGCGGAAGGAGGATAGTTGAACTAGTTAAGCAGGATATCAGGCCGTTGGATTTCGTAACGGAAGAATCATTCAAAAACGCCATAACTATGGACATGCTGATAGGCGGTTCAACGAACACCGTTCTTCATCTGCCAGCCATAGCGAGAGAGGCTGGAATAAAGTTGAGCTTGGATCTTTTCGATGAAATAAGCAGAAGGACGCCGCATATTGTTGCAATAGATCCCGCATCGGAATTTACGATAGCGGATTTGGATGAAAGCGGTGGAGTTCCCATGCTTATAAAGAAGGCTAAGGAGCTGTTCAGCAATGAGATGACGGTAAGCGGAAAGAGAATCTACGAGATAGCGGATTCGGCTTTCGTCAGGGGAAGGGATATAATAAGGGATATTTCGAATCCGATTCGCAAAGAGGGAGGTATAGCCATACTAAGGGGCAACCTCGCTGAGAGGGGAGCTGTAGTTAAGACGGCTGCAATAAGCGAGGATATGCTCAAATTCGAAGGAACGGCTAAGGTCTTCGATTCCGAGCAGGAGGCTTTGAAATCGATTTTGAACGGAGAGATCGAGGAAGGAGATGTTGTTGTAATAAGATACATGGGCCCCAAAGGCGCACCGGGCATGCCTGAGATGCTGTTGCCCACGGCTGCCATAGCCGGCATGGGATTGCGAAGGGTAGCTCTCATAACTGACGGCAGATTCAGCGGTGCTACGAGAGGGCCTTGCATAGGTCACGTTTCGCCCGAAGCTATGGTAGGAGGAACGATCGCGCTCGTAGAGGATGGAGATTTAATTTCAATAGACATTCCAGCCAGAAAGCTCGAACTGAAGGTTGATGCGGATGAGCTTGCAAGAAGAAGGGAGAAATGGAAGCCGAAGGAGCGAAAGCTTACAGGCTTTTTAGCCAAGTATGCGAAGTTGGTCGGTCAGGCTGATGAGGGTGCCGTTCTAACTTAAATTTTTAATACTTTACAACTTATTTAGCATGTGCTCCCCGATGTTCAGTTCCTGAAGCCCGAAATACCGATCAAGCTGAATAGGGTTGGAGCTGTCGGTATTAAGAAGCTTGTTAAGGTGGATAGAGGAGATAGGAGACCGATAATTCTCATATCGAGCTTTGACGTTTTCGTTGATCTGCCACCAAATATGAAGGGTGCAAATTTGAGCAGGAACTTCGAAGTCATAGATGACGTTCTCGAGAACATCACGGCAAAGCCTGTAAAGAGGATCGAGGATCTATGCCTTAAGATAGCTGAGATGTTGCTCGATAGGCATGAGTATGCGACGAAATCGGAAGTAAAAATGAGATCGGAGCTAATATTAAAGAAAAAAACCCCCGTTACGGCTCAAAAAACGCAGGAAGTTGCTAAAATTTTGAGCGAGGCTGCCGTATGGAGGAACGGTAGGAAAAACGTGTTCGTCGGAGCTGAAATAGTTGGAATAACTGCATGTCCGTGCGCTCAGGAACTCGTTAAAGCCAAATCGGCTGAAAAGCTTAGAGAATTGGGTTTTAGCGATGATGATATTAGGAAGATACTCGAAGCCATTCCGGTTGCGACGCACAATCAGAGGGGGAGGGCAACGATAAAGATGCAGGTGACCGACGATTTCTCTCCGCCCATCGATAAGCTGATTGAAATCGCAAAGAGATCGATGAGCTACGAGATTTACGAAGTTCTAAAGAGGGAAGATGAGCTTGAAGTAGTTTGGAAAGCCCATAAAAATCCGAGGTTCGTGGAAGACTGCGTTAGACTTATGGCTGTATTCGTAGTTAGGGAATTTCCAGATGCGCCAGATGACATATTGGTTCTTTTTAGACAGGAGAACGAGGAAAGCATTCACCAGCACAACGTCGTTGCGGAAAGAATTGCAACTATGGGAGAGCTTAGGAGGGAGCTATCTTATTAGCGAAAAGTATATGTCCTCCAATCTCGGCGTATCAACTTCGATTTTGATGATCTTACCTCTCGGAACTATTTCTCTCAAAAATTCGTTCAGAGCTTCTACGTCATTCGTAGCGAATGTTTTTTCGACGCCGTCAAGCTTGTAATGCAGAACGTATCTCTGCATACCCTTCAGCTCCTCGAGATCTCCGTAGTATAAAATCCTTCCTTCCTTCATTATCGCGATCTTATCGCACACGAACTCGACGTAATAAAGGTTGTGGGCCGAAAAAAGAATAGCCTTATCCTTCAGACCTTTCATGAATTCCGCTATGAAGAGGGATGTTGAAGGATCGAGACCGCCTATAGGCTCGTCGTATATCAGATAATCGGGATCGTGCATTAATGATCTGGCAATCGACAGCTTCCTCTTCATACCCTTTGAGAACTCAGATATCCTTTTGTTTGGAATTTTAAGGGAACTTATCAGCTCCTCAGCCCTCTTCTCTGCTTTTCTTTTATCGACACCGTAAAGTGAGGCGAAAAAAGTTAGGTATTCGAAGGCGTTCATGTCTTCGTAGAGCGAATCCACTTCGGGAACGTATCCGATGTTCTTCTTCAGCCTACTCCTATTCTCGAAAAAATTTAAACCATCGTATTCGACCTTACCAGAATCAGGCTTAAGAAGTCCGACGAGTATCTTTATTGTGGTTGACTTCCCAGCCCCGTTTTCGCCGATTAGTCCTAAGATCTCGCCCCTCCTTATCTCGAAACTAACCCCCTTTAGGGCTAAGAAATCTCCGTATTTCTTGACGAGATTTTCGACGACGAGCATCGTATATGGGACGACAGGATTATATATATCGCTTGCCCTATAATCATTATAATGCTCAGGATAATCTTGCTCGAGCTTAAAGCCAAAAAGGGGTGGTCGAGAAGATTTTTGACCCTTTTGCTCATCCTTTCCGTTTTCGCAATCATCGTATCCGTTCATTCGGTGCTGAACGGAATAAAGATCGATCGGGGAATTTACTCGACAAACATCAAAATCGATGATCCGAAATTCGTTAAGTCCGAGAATCCGGACATAATGATATACAAGGGTAGGATCATCGTTAAAGACAACCTCAAATCGTTATCCGCTTACGACGAATTCAGAAATTACATCAGAAGGATTTACAACGAATGGTTGAGCGAAAGATACGGTAGCTCAGCTTTTCCGGTTTTAATCAGAGTTATCAGGATTTCTACAAGGGTTGAATTCGGCGGAATTACGGCGGGAAAGCTGAAAGAGATTGCCGAGATCGTTAAGAAGGGAGGAAGTATATCCAAGGAAATCAAGCAGGAAAAAAGAGGAAGGAAGGAATTTTATCAGTTAATAAAAAAGAAGGAAAGGGGATTTAAAGAAAGAACTCAGGCGAAATCGGGCTTTCTGACACCGGATGAACTAAGACCTCCAAGTTTGTTAGGTAAGCTAATATATGCGTTCAGCTTCGTAATTCCGATGTATTTCGTAATTCAGGTTTATTCATCTTCGGCGATAGAGGATAAGATAAAGGGAAGGTTCGAGCTTCTGTTCGTTGCCGAGGATGAGTGGAAGGTAATAACGGGCAAGATGCTACCCTACATCGTCTTATCCGTGATATTAACAATCGCAATCATGATCGCCCTCGGAAAGAATTTACTCGGAATCGTCTTTCTCATCCCGGTAATCCTGTTTTTGATGGCTTTGAGCACGTTCACGGCTATGATATCGAGAAGCTACAGGGAAATGACGTTTTTGACTATAATAGTTTCCATATTCATCACGACTTACCTGTTCATTCCGGCAATCTTCACAGCAATACCTATGAGCAGGATATCTCCGATAACGCTACTCCTCATTTTCTTCGAAGGAGGGAATATAAGTATAAAGGAATATTTAATTTCGACTTTGCAGTTTTACCTAATGTCCCTAACTCTCATTTATCTTTCCCTGAATTCCTTAGAAATCATGCACTCTCAAGCGAATCCGATAGAAAAGATCGTTGAAATCTCTACAAATGTTGTTAACAGATATCCGACGGTATTTCTAGCCTCGATTCTTTCCATTCCGTTCGTATTCGTAATAGAGTTCTTCACACTCTCAATAATATTCGCAATAAAATACGCGTTCGCGATCGTAATTTTGCTTATAGCGGTAATAGAGGAGTTCTTCAAAGGTCTTTTTATATATTCGGCGTTCAAAAACGGACTGAATCCCTACGTTTCAGTTTTTCTATCGGCTCTCGGATTCCTAATCGGTGAAAAGATCATTCTCTTCTCCTTCATCCCGATTAAATTCCTCGAATTAATACCGATTCCTCTAATAGCCCACCTGATCGCATCGCTGATATTTGTCGTTGCGATGAGGTTCGGGTTCGGGAAAGCTTTGCTTGCTTCATCAGCTTTCCATGCCTTATACGACGGGGTGATCCTATGGAGTCTGTTAAGATAGCCGTAAAGGATCTGAGAAGCATTAGGAAGGAGAAGACTATACTGGTCATTATGCTCCTTCTCTTCTTTGTTGCATCCTTTTCATCCCTAATCATCATCGGATTAACGTTTTTGTATTCGCCCATGGGCTATGCAACGGCAAAAATTGGATTGGTAGGAAATGCACCCATTTTTTCTTCGCTCGTCCATCCGATCCGATACAATTCGCTCGAAAAAGCTCTTGAGGATTTCGTGAACGGTAAGATAGATGCCGTCGTCGTTTTCAATGAGAACGTTACGGGAACGAATTTCATTACAATATACCTGCCGAAGGAAGATATAAAGGCTATAAGAGCAACGTTGTATCTTAGAAGGAAGCTCATGGAGTATCAGGACGTTCTAAGGAGAATTAAAGGTATTCCGACGCTGAATTTGAAGGTTTACGAAGATGGAAAGGAGATAGAAGTTCCAGAAGGTTTCTCCCTTCGCTTCAGATTCATATACGTGATGCTGATACCGCTTCTTGCCGTAACAACTGCCATAATTTCTTCCGCATTCCTAATAGATTCGATATGCGAGGAGATCGAAACCGGAACTTTGGACGTTCTGCTTTCGATTCTTGATCTCAAAGACGTAATCGCCGGCAAATTGCTTGCATCTTTCATCCTATCAGTTTTTCTTACGATATTCTGGATGGTAATGCTTGCTGTGAACGGTATAAGGATATGCAATCCGGCTTTAGCAATGATAACCGTGCTGTCGATATGCTTCATCATGACCGCAATCTCCCTCGCAATTTCAGCCTTCATGATGGACAGAGAAAAGTCCCAGCTCGTTTTTTCGATCGTTGCCGTATCTGTTATCATGCTGATGTTTTCAACGCCAATTTCCCCCATAGGACTTCTCGTCAGAATATCAGCCGGATCGAGTTTCAGCGTTATCGAGCTTACAGTTTACCTTACCGCATCACTTTTAGCCATACTCCTTTCCCTCCTCACAGCCGAAAAACGCTTAAACAAATCTATCGGCTTGGAAATATGAAAGCAGTTATCATCATGGGTTCGAAGTCGGATTTGGAGTTTGCAAAGAAGATTGCGAAGAAGTTGGAGGATTTCGGCATCGAATACGAGATGAGGATAGCTTCGGCACATAAAACACCGGAAAGGTTGCTTGAGATTTTGAAGGAATACGATAAGGTAGTTTTCGTCACCGTTGCTGGCAGAAGTAACGCCTTGAGCGGATTCGTCGATGCGAATACGTTGAATCCAGTAATAGCATGTCCGCCTTACAGCGATAAGTTCGGAGGAGCGGACATATTTTCATCTCTCAGAATGCCATCAGGCGTAGCTCCGATGGTGATCTTAGAGCCGGAAAACGCAGCTTTGGCCGTTGCAAAGATCATAGCACTTTACGATGAAAAAGTTCGAAGGAGGGTTGAGGAGTATCAGAAGGCAAAGAAGGAAGAAATAGCGAAAGCGGATGAGGAGCTGAGAAAGCATGGAGGTCGAAGTTAAGTTTAAAGCCGACGAAAGCGTTGAGGAGAAAATAAAGGAGATTGCGAAGTTCGTCTGCGAGAAGTTCGAGGAGGATCTATACTTCAACTCTCCCGTTAGAGACTTCAGGAAGAGCGATGAGGCGTTAAGAATTAGGAGGGACGATGAGGGTGTGAAAATAACGTATAAAGGGCCGAAGATCGATAAAGAAACGAAGACGAGGGAGGAAGTAGAGATTAAGGTTGACGATTACGAAAAAGCCGTCGAGTTGCTTAGCAGGCTGGGATTCGTAACTGTTAGGAAGGTTGCGAAGAGGAGAAGGATATACAGCATCGAAGACGTTACGATATGCTTTGACGATGTCGAGGGTTTGGGGACGTTCGTTGAAATAGAAGTTAAATCGGATGACTTGGAGTCAGCAAAGCGTAAGGTTTTTGAAGTTGCGAAGCGCTTGGGCTTCGATCCCTCAAATTCTATAAGGAAATCCTACTTGGAACTGCTCGAGGAATCAACCGATGTATTTCGACTTCAATAGCCTGACGTTGACGATCAATCCGATAAAGAGATTCGTGTAATACGTTATGAACCTCCAGATGGCAACAAGAACACCCAAAACCGCTTGAGGAACGAACTTCGAGTATAGATAAACCATCCCAGCTTCCGCAATTCCACTGCTCCCCGGAGTGAGCGGGATGAGGGATATTATGACAAGGATGAATTGAGCTGTAATCGAAAGTAAAAAAGCCGGATTTTGATTTAAGGCTAAAAGAATAACAGAAGGAACCAAGAATTCCGGAAACCAGATTAAGGCAGTGTATAGAATGGATAAAGCGATCTTATCAGCCGGATTTTTCAGCATGTCAACGAGGGCGTTTCTGAACATCAGCGTCTCCTCCTTAACTCTGTTTGCTATTTTAACGGCTTTTTCCTCGCCGAACCTCTTAAGCATCGAGTAAAGCCAGTTCGAAAACCTTGTGATATTTCTTTCATCCCTTACGATTAGGTAGAGGAACAGAAGAAATCCGATCAGGCATACGGTAAATATCGCTCCAACCTCGAAGCCGAATTTCGTTGCGAAGCCCGAGATGATGAGGAAAAATATGAGAGCGATTGCAAAGAATATGGCATCCAAGATCCTTTCGGCTAGAACAACTGCCGTTGCTGAGCCAAGCGGTATTCTATCGGACAGCATCTTAATCCTTAACGGTTCTCCTCCGGCTGAAGACGGCGTTATAGCAGCTAAGAAAGTGCTCGCTATCGATATCTCCAATGCATATCCCAACGGTATGTCCGCTTTAAGTAAAGATGTTAGCTGTTTAAGCCTTACCCCCCAGAAGAACCAGAACAAAGAGTGCATAAATAAAGCTAAAACTAAAAACCGCCAATCCGCTTGAAATATTATCCTCCAAGTTACCTTCGTCTCCGTAAGCTTGAATATTACGACGATAGTAATTATGCTTAAGATCAAACCGATAAGCATCGGTTTTACTGTGGAACTCTTTTTATCGGACTCCATTCGATCCCTCTCCCCTTAACGTATTTCGCTATGGCGCATATCGCGGAATACTGCAACAGCACGGTATGAATCAGTAAGCCGAAGGTTACTAAAACTTTTTTAAAGCTCCTGAATTTGTAGAAGAGAAGAGGCGGGGCTAAAATCAGAAGCGGCATTAGTAGGGCGATCGCGTAAGTTAGCGTTAGAGCGGAAGTCCAGGAAATTATGAAGCCCCAGTTTTTCGTAGCTCTTACGCACTTCCAGTATCTCCATAGTTGCAATCCGCCGTAATACCACCTCTTCCTCTGGCTGATCAGATCCCTCCAGCTCAGCGGAGCCTGTTCGTATATCTTCGTTCCCTCAACCAAGATCGCTTTATAGCCCATGCAATGCATCCTCGTTGCAAAATCAGCATCTTCCGTAATCGCATCCTCGTTCAGCCTATACTTCATAAGATATTCGGATCTAAGAACGCCTATGAGCCCGTTGAACTGCCTGAACCTCGACCTCTTCAGAAGGAAGTTTATCAGATAGTATTCGGCTTCAACGGTTTGGGATACGAGATTTACCGGATTCGAAACGTATCTCCTCGATGACGCAATGTAGGCCTTTTCATCCTTCTTAAGGGCTTCAACGCACTTGACGATGAAATCCCTTTCCGGACGAGAATCGACGTCGAATATCGCTATATAATCCGGCTTGAAATCTCTAAGATAATCCAAGGCATCGTTTATTGCTCCAGCCCTCTTTCCTCTCGTAGTGCTTCTCTCCAAAACTTCGACGCCCAGCTCCCTAAGCTTTTTGCACCTCTCATCCTTCGGATCGTTCTTATCGACAACGTAAACGATCTTGAACTCAAAGCTATCGTAATCTAAAGACAATAGGTGTTTTGCGGAGCTTACGAGAATATCCAAAGGCTCGAAGGGGGAAACAGGCACAATAACGGCTATTTTACTCATACACAACCCTTTTCATGTTTTCCATAACATCCAAAAGCTTTTTCTCGAAGTTTACTGCATCATTTAGCAGTTCCTTCAGCCTGAACTCCTCGATTTCATCCTTCATTTCGGGATGGGAGTTTATGAAATCTTCCAAGCAAACTATTATCGATCTTATATCTCCGTAAGCTTCGTTCAGCAAAGCCAACATCAGCATAACCCTCGATCTTCGATCGAACATTTCACACACCCCTAAGCCGTGGCTTTCTTCCAGAACGAAGGATACGTTCCCCTTTCCATTATCACCCTTGTCACATCTACAACTATCCCGCTCCTAACCTTCAACATCTCTTCCGCATCCATGAGGGCTTTGCCCAACGCGACGAGTTCGTTCTTCAAAGTGAATATCGCAACCAATTCATCTTTCTTAACGGTCTTTTCTATGTATAGAACTCCCTTAGCGGTTAAATCAGCTCCGTGGCAGATCGCATCGACTGCAGTATCTTTAATCACTACCTTTGGAACGTTTATAACCGCAAGTTCCATGGGCTTTATTATCTGCCTCAGATACTTCTCCTCTCCTTCCTCCTTCCAGAAAGTGTAAGCATCAAGCAGATCGTGCAAAGTGTAGCACATGCCTTCGTCGAATATTCCGGTTCTCGTCCTCCTCAACTCTTGCATATGCGCTCCACAGCCCAAAACCTCGCCTATATCCGTGCAGAGCTTTCTGATATATGTTCCGGCTTCCGTTGTAACCTTGAAAAGAACGTCCCTGCCTTCTATCTCAAGAATATCTATCTTGTAGATAGTTCTAACCCTCAGCCTCTTCTTAACGGCTGACTTCAGCGGCGGTCTTTGGTAAATCTTACCTTCGAATAGCTTCAAAACCCGCTCGATCTCCTCCTTCCTTACATCCCCATGCAACCTCATAAGGCAGACGTATTCCTTTTCCGAACCCTGCAGAATTCTGACCAACTTCGTTGCGTCTTCGATCATTATCGGCAGAACTCCAGTTACCCTTGGATCCAAAGTTCCCGTGTGCCCCGTTTTTTGAACGTTTAGAATCCTTCTAACCCAGACAACTACTTCGTGACTGCTCGGACCCATCGGTTTATCTATAACAACGAATCCCTTCCGAATATACTCCTCCATGGGACGGTTGAACGGATAA
>JALWBF010000218.1 GCA_027016055.1 Archaeoglobaceae archaeon
CTATGGCACCGTAGCCGGCGTTAGCTATGGCTGTAGCAGTTCTTCCTCCTGCATGGCTCTCTCCCAAGTTTCCCGTTAAAGGACTCTTGAACATCGCAACGGTCTTCGAAGCTAACGGATATGCCGGAGTGAAGGGACCTATTGCAAAGACTATTACGTTCTCCTCGCTCAGCGGATCCGCTCTTAGATCCATTTCTTCCTTTAGCAGCTGAACCGCAACTCCGGTTCCGCCGATCCACTCTTCAAAAAGATCCTTCCTATCCTCGACCTCGTATCTGTATTTCGAAAGATCGATCTTGAGAACCTTCATGCCTCCACCTCCTCAAAACCCAAAACTCCGTGCGGGCAGTAATTTGCACAGTAACCGCAGTGAATGCATAAAGCCGGTTTCCCATTTCTCCTTTCAAATATAGCCCCTATCGTGCAGGCTTCCATGCAGTTCTTGCATCCTATGCACAGATCTTCTCTGTAAACGACTCCTCCGCCCTTCCTCGGCGTTAAGGCATTCGTCGGACAGACCTGAGCGCATGGGGGTTCTTTGCAGGCTCTACAAAATATGACGGTTGCACCCCTCTCAAAACCGCTTAAACTTATTGGAAGTATTCCGGAGTAGTCGTTCCCGATTTCGCCGTGCCTTCTAGAACAGGCGAACATGCATAATCCGCAGCCGACGCATTTTTCGATGTCTTTTATGACGAGCCGTTTTGGCATATCTATAATTATGATCATGATATAATTTAATCTTTCGCTGAAGTTATTTTTCATAATTATTATTTATGCTTTGTGCGAACGTTACGATATGATCAGAGTTGCGGTTGCCGGAGCTGCTGGGAGGATGGGTCGGCTTATCGTCCAAAACGTAGTGCAGGATGAAGAGCTCGAACTCGCTCAGGCTTTCGATATAAGGGAGCTCGGCAGGGATGCCGGTGAGGTGGCTGGCATCGGAAGGATCGGCGTTCCGATTACGGATGCTAAGGAGATGGAGAACGTTCTTGATGCTGATGTCCTCGTCGATTTCACGACAGCCGAAGCTGCTGTGGAGAACATCGGAGTTGCTTCGCGAAAGGGGGTGAAGTTGGTCGTTGGGACAACTGGTTTCACCGAAGAGCATTGGAAGAAGATAGAAGAGTATTGCAGGAACGTTCCGGCTGTTATTTCTCCAAACTTCAGCGTCGGCGTAAATATATTCTGGAAGCTTGTGGAATTTGCAGTTCAATTCCTCAAGGACTACGACATCGAAATCCTTGAGATGCACCACAGATTCAAGAAGGATGCTCCGAGCGGGACGGCTTTGAAGGCTGCTGAGATAATAAAGAGGCACTTGGGCGATAGAAAACTCGTGTTCGGCAGAGAAGGAGTATGTCCGAGAGGTGATGAAATAGGAGTATTCGCCATTCGTGGCGGAGATATCGTCGGAGAGCACACCGTATTCTTCATCGGAATGGGTGAGAGGATAGAAATCACGCATAGAGCCTTGAGTAGGCAGGCTTTTGCAAGTGGGGCTATCAAGGCTGTAAAGTGGATAGCTAAGGTGGATAAGCCGGGTATATACGGAATGAATGATGTTTTGGGCTTGTGATCTGACATAGCCTTACCA
>JALWBF010000219.1 GCA_027016055.1 Archaeoglobaceae archaeon
GATATAGCCATTGTCCCCAACAGCAAAATCTTTGTCTTGGGAAATCCTGAACAGATAAGAGAGCTCAATGAGATATTTGGAATAAAATAAAAAAAGCCCATCTCTTGAATTATTAAATGGATTATTGTAAATTAGCCTACTTAATTATAATAACCTATAATCAATTCAATGAGCTTAAAGAATTCATTTTTCGTCATTACCCTTTTATTTTCTGCTTTAGCTTTTGGACAACACAAAAGTATTCACCAAGAACAATTAGAGCACTATGATGCAATAGGAAAGAGTGCGACGTGGTATGAAAACAATACCACTCCCGCACCAAAGCCACCAAAAGAAAAATCTGCATGCAATCTACAAAAAGTAGTATATGGTTGGCATCCATATTGGTCTGGGAACACCTATCAAAATTACGATTGGGATTTGATTAGCCATTTTTGTTATTTCAGTTACGAACTAAATGCTTCAACAGGAAACGCAAATACAACGCGCAATTTTGCAACAAGTTCAGCGGTAACTGCAGCTTTAAATAGTGGGAACACAAAGGTTACTTTATGTGTTACCTTGTTTAGTAATCATTCTACCTTTTTGAATAATCCAAATGCTAAACAAACTTTAATCAGCAACCTTATCACTCTATTACAAAACAGAGGGGCTCATGGGGTAAACATCGACTTTGAAGGTCTTCCATCTTCACAAAAGACAAATTTCGCCAATTTTATGGTGGATTTAGCCAATCAAATACACTCGGCTATTCCTAACTCAGATGTAAGTACAGTTTTATATGCTGTAGATTGGAACAATGTATTTGATTTTGGAATTATGAATTCCGCTGTTGACCACTTTATTATTATGGGGTATGATTATTACTACAAAGGTAGTTCTACTGCAGGGCCAACTGACCCTCTGTTTCACTATGGAAATAACTACAACTACACATTATCAAAATCCATTACCTATTATTTAGATAAAGGCTGTATAAAAAACAAACTAGTACTAGGATTACCTTTTTTTGGATATGATTGGCCTACACAATCTAGTTCAATACCTAGTTCAACAACTGGGGTTGGCTCACCAAAATCTTATAAGACAATAATGAATAATACGAGTGGTCAATATTCAGCTGCCAACCATCAGTTTGAAAATGACAGCTATAGTGATATTTTTGTTTACAATAGCGGAGGGGCACGCCAATGCTTTATTACAATGGATACAGGATTTAGAAAAAGGTTAGAATTAGTTGTTAACACAGGAATCGAAGGTATAGGTATTTGGTCGTTAGAAAAAGACGACGGGTACAATACGTTTTGGAATGCAATTGAAGATTATTTAACTGACTGTGCTGAGCAACCTTGCCCTGGTTCTATTCATGATTTTGGAGGACCTACAAGGGATTATTACGCGAATGAAGATTATACGTGGACAATTGCCCCTCCAAATGCAGGAAGCCTTACTTTTACTTTTTCGTCTTTTGATACAGAACCTAATTTTGATAAACTGTATATCTATGATGGTCCTAATACTTCTTCTCCGCAAATTGCGGGAAGTCCTTTTTCGGGGTCTTCCATTCCTCCTTCGTTTACGTCTTCATTAGG
>JALWBF010000220.1 GCA_027016055.1 Archaeoglobaceae archaeon
TGGTTCGCTGTATCATTCATCAGGTCCGAACAATCTGTATAATGACAACACCAAAGGTATAAATGCATCTATAAATGCCAATGGAGAATTCATATTTATATGGTAAAAAGATATTTTGGAAAAAATAAGAAGCTTTTTCTTTTGTCTCTTGTTTTGCTTGTTTCTGCTTTTTTGCCAACTGAAGTTATTGAGTCGGAGCCACATGCAGATATTAATAGCCTGGTATATATTTTTCTTTTTTCTCTTTTTTTGGCTCCTGTTTTACTATTTTTTTTCAATGAGAAGAGGGTTAAGGTCCCTTTCTTCTCATCATACAGCGATCTAATATTTTTCATGGGATGCTTTTTTATATTTTTATACACCATCCCAACACTGTCGGCTCTCTTGAAACAGAAGACTTTTTTCCTTGATGGGTTGTTGCCTATTTCTGCAGGCATTGGAATTTGCTTGGGGACTATATTGTATGGTTTTTTGAAAAAATAAAAAATTGAATGTTATTCAACTTTCTTTTATAATCCATGAAAAGGCTCTTTTGGTGGGGTTTACCCGAATGCATCAAGGGGCCTGACCCCATGATGTCTAAGCAGTTTGCTATTTTCAGGCTTTCGTCAACGTCCCGAAGGGCGCGGAGCACTTGTTGAGCGAGGATGAGGACCGGGTGTTTCGTTTTCATTTGGGGTTGGTATTATTTTGTTTTATCGGAGTAAGTGGTATACTTTTTTGCACAATATATAGTGCGGCAAAAGAGAAAAAAAGGAAGAATTGATGAGAAAGTCCCGATATATTATTTATTTATTTCTAATTTGTATTGGTTTTCTTGTACCGCATAAATTATTTGCCGAAGGTGAATTTAATTATGGTAAAGCATGGAGTTCATCGAATAAAGACTCAAAGATTAGTTGGGTGTGGGGATTTACTCTTGGTCAGGAACTTATATTTGAAGAATTAGGAATAAAAGATAAGGAAAAATATAAATACTATGTCTCATCTTCTGATGTCGTTGTAATAAGTGACATAATGACGCAATATTATAGTGATGCTGCCAATAATTACATTCCCTGGAAATATATGGCTTATGTTGCAAAATTGAAACTTAAAGGTAAAAGCCATAGAGAAATTGAAGACACATTAGAATCCTTAAGGGAATATGCTGATTGGGTACGAAAATCAAAATAGGTTGAGGTATTTAGAGCATTAAAGGCATCAGATCACTTGATGGATAAGGGTGGCAAGAGACGGCACTTTGGTCGAACTCTATGCCTACGATGCCAACGGCAACCGCCAAAGCGCCGCCGTAAACGGCAAGACGACGGCTGCTTCCCATACCCTTGACGATCAGCTGGAAGTCTAGGCATTACAGGGTCAGGCCCCTTGATGCCTGAACGATCTGGTTAACCTGGTGGATCGGGATGGGTTAAATCCTGTTGGCTCTGCTGCAGGTGCTTTGGGTGGTCTTGTAGGTGGTATTATTGTAGGTGCGGTAAATGGTGCTATGAATGGATTTTCACCCAAACAGTTTGCTGAAGATGTTGCAGTTTGTACTATTGCAGGTCTTCTAATCGGAAGTGGTGCCGCTGTAGGCATAG
>JALWBF010000221.1 GCA_027016055.1 Archaeoglobaceae archaeon
TGTCTCCACAGCCCTAGATGCAACAACAAAAACAGCTGAAGAAGGTAGCTTGCATGAATTCGAGTTCATAAAAAACAGGGTTAAAATTGGAGAAGAAAAATCATTAGATGTTTATTGGGTTGGTTACATCTTTGTAAAAGAGGAAGCGAAAAACGAAAAAGTAGAAATCAACAAGTGTGAAGAAAAAGACGTAAAAATAAAAAGAGTTGATATTAACGAACCAAAGAGCTTACATAATATTCTTAACTTAATCCATGTCGGTGGTGAGAGAAACTATGGTTTAGGTAGACTAAAAATGCATAAGTTTGTCAAAGAAACTGATAACAAAATTTTTAGAAAGTTTGATTTCGAATTCCCTGATAATAACGTAATTCTCAAAAATTTGGCTATTGCTATTTCACACGTAAAGTTAAATGGAATCGAGTTGGAGTTGGGCGAAATAGAACCTCTCGTGGGATTGGAATGGGATAACGAAAAGAATAGAGGTGCTGGACAAAAGGTTAGCGATGCGGAGATATGTGCCACTCCCGGGAGCAAGCTAAAATCTGGTAACTTCGTTTTATGCGATTACGGAATCCTCGGCTCAGAGTAGATGAAAAGCTCAGCTGAAGGTGCATTAACATGCTCACGACGTATTTCGAAGAAGTTATCGAAAAGTGGTTTGGAGGAGAAAACAGGAGACCGTTCGTAGAATACGCTATCAAAAAGATAGAAAGATGCTGGGAAAATAAGAACGTATTCGTGGTGGAAGCTCCAACGGGCTACGGAAAGTCGACCATTTCGGCTACCTTAGCTTTATACTCGATCAACGAAGAGTTAAAGTCGATAATAGCATTTCCCCTAAGAACCCTGTTAGAAGACCAATACAACAAGTTCAGGAATTTGGTGAACGAGGATATAATCGGAAAGAGATACATGCACAACCCGGATTCCCGATATCTTATCAAGCCTATAACTCTAACGACAGTAGATACCCTTTCGATGACACTATTCGGAATTCCGCCGGAAGACTTGGAACGGATATTTAAGTTAATCGCCGGAGCTTGGGACGGAACCTCAACCGGAAGCTTGGGACATTATCTCTTCTCTTGGGCTTCAGTTGCCCTATCGAACATTGTGTTGGACGAGGTTCACCTGTTGGCGGATTCGACTAAATCCTTAAGCTTCCTGATCGCTCTGATGAGAATCTGTACGGATTTCGATCAAAAACTGATCCTAATGAGCGCTACCATTCCAGATTCGCTGAAAGATGTGATCAGAGAGCACATTCCGGATGTCGAGTTCATAGAATTTAAACCGGATTCGGATTTGGAATTCTGCAGGGAGAGAATGAGCAAGAGCTACGACATCGTTTTAGAAGAGATTCCCAACGAGCACGATAAATACGGGCAAATCTTAAAATGGATCGATGAGAACGATCGGTTTTCCAAGGTTATAGTCGTTTTTAACACGATTGCGGATGCGATTGGATTCTACAACCTCGTTAAGGATGAAAACGCCATATTGCTTCATTCGAGGTTTTCCGAAAAGGATAGAATGGCAAAGCAGAAAAAACTGCAGGAAATCAGGGATGAGGATGAATACATCGTGGTGTCCACTCAGGTGATAGAGGCTGGGGTAGACATCTCATCGAACTTATTCATTACGGAAATAGCTCCGGCAAACTCCCTAATTCAGAGGTTGGGAAGATTTTTGAGATACGATGAAAAAGTCGGCAGGGTAATAATTTGGTATGAAGGAAGAGACGGTAAAGTTAGAGCGGAGAGGAACAGATACAAAGTCTATGACCACACTTTAACCCAGAAAACGCTGGACTGGCTTATGGAAAACAGCTATGACAAAATCGTAAATCTAAACGTTCATCTACCGGAAGCCAAATCCAAGAAAGGATTTAAGGAGTTACTTAACTATGTATACAGCAAAGAAAGCTTTAAGGTAGATGTGAATGCCATAAGGGATCTCGAGAGGATATTCCTGTATCTCGAAAATGCTCCGAGAAAAGCTCTCGAAGTATTCCTTAAACTGGGGGGAAGCTTCGTTAGAGAAGGCCTACTAATTCCGGTAGCTTCAAGGGATACCCTCAATCTACAACACTTGAAATCGTCCGAATTCGTGGAAAAATACGTGGTGCCGTTATCTTTTGAAACTTTCAGGAATAAAGCGAGTCATGTGATCGGCGTTTTAATTGAGGAAGGAGACGGGATAGTATGCAAGGAAGACGATCTAAACGAGCTAAGGGACATAAAACCACAACGGGTTTTAAGATATATCGTTAGAAATAACGTTATAGCTTTCGTCGTCGATGCCGAATACGATGACGAATTGGGATTGAGGTTTGATAGAAATGATTGAAGTTTACGCATTTTTAAGGGGCAGAGCGGAAGAGGTGGAAAAATTCTTTAGGGGACAACAAGCCGATGTCGAAAAGCAAACCCTAAGAGAGCATGTAGATAAAGCTCTAAAAGCCCTTGATGAAATAAAGAACGGCAGAATTTGGAAGTTCACCGTGAAGCTTTTCGGTGATGAAGATTTGGTTGAGGAGGATTTAAAAACCATCATATTGTTTCACGACATCGGCAAAATGTTCTATCAGGCTAACGTATTTCCGGACAGGAAAAGGGGTGTGAAGTATCTGAGCTTTAGGGGTCACGAATACTTTTCGACTTTTTTGGCTGACCGCTACCTGTTTGAAAATTACATGGACGATCGCCCGCTTATACTTTCGACGATCCTATACCACCACCACGCGATGGGTTTAAAGGAGAGGGGAAGGGTTAGGGAGATACGAGTTTGCAGAAGCGAGGATGAATACGAAGCTATATGCGAAATCGTGGGCAACATGCTGAAGAGTTACGGATTAAAGGTAAACGAATTTCTGCAGTATTTAAGGAGATTTAAACCTAAAAGTAAAAACGGTGTGCTCGTTTTTAGCCGGGCTGAAGACGTTTATGAAGAAGTTGACGGCATAAACAGAAAGATATGGGATCTTTTCGTAAGGGATAAGGCGTTCAGAAGGAAGATGCTAACGTTTACGGTTATCTTGCAGATATGCGATTACAAAGGTTCCGAAGGTCGAACGAAAAAGCCGCCTAAGTTTTACGACATACTCAGAGAATTTGCCGAGTTATACGGATCTAGTCGTTAGTTTTTCAGCGAAGCATCCCGAAGTCATTTAATGACGAGTCCCAAAAAGAAGAAAAGTATGAGGGGTATTATCAAGAAGTAAGTCAGAGCTTGGAGTGTTTTAAAATGGACGGCATAAGGCTTATTATGTAAAAGAATGTGAAGATCTTTAAACTCCTTTCCAAGTTTGCATCGAGTTTTTCTTCAATGGTTTTTACTCTTACCCTAACCTCTTGACCCATAAAGATTTTGAGCGAACACCAGCTAATCTTACCGCACTTCGGACATCTCAACAGCTTCAGATAGGTCTGATGCGGTGCCAAAACGTGGTCGGTAAAGTCCGGCTTAAACAGGGCTTTACATTTGGGGCATTCGTAATACGTTTCATCGTAACTTGCTTTAACGAATTATGGTTGCAATGTATAACAATACCAAGAGCTTCAATTTCTCCGGCAAAATAAAGACGAGAATTATCGTAGGTATAACCGTCGAAATTACCAATTTCAGTGCAAAATTCAATATAGGATCATGATTTTGTGTCACGTTCAAACTCGACAATTCGACTTTTTAAATCTGATGATTTTAACATGCTCCGTTGAAAGTTCGTCATTTGGTCACTCAAAACGCAACTAATCTTCAGCATTGAGCCGTCCGCAAAAATGATAAACAAAATTATCATAACGGAAATTATGAAGTTCGTCGATCGCGAAGAGGAGCTGAAGGCTTTAAAAGATAGGCTGAGCAGCGACGACTTCGAATTGATAGTAATATACGGCAGAAGGAGGATTGGAAAAACTCGATTGGTTTTGGAGGCCGTGAAAAACAGAGAGCACATTTACTATTTGGCTGTGGAAGGAGAAAACCTGAAACACTTCAAGCGCTTCGCTTCTAAGGTTGTTCCGGAAGTGGAATATGCTCAGGAGGACTGGGAATCGTATTTCCACTTCCTTAAGGATAAAATAGTCGTTATCGACGAGTTTCCCAATCTCATAAAAGAGAACCCGAAAGTCGTTTCCGTATTTCAGCGTATAGTGGATTTAGAGCTTAGGAACACGAAGACGAAACTCATACTCCTCGGCTCTTCGATTTCCATGATGAGCGACAAGGTTTTGAGCTACAAAAGCCCGTTGTATGGCAGAAGAACGGCTTCGATGAAGCTGAAACCCCTGAAATTCTTCCACCTGAGGGAGTTCTTTCCGAACCTGAGTTGGGAAGAAATGGTGGAGATTTACGGTTTCGCGGACGGGATACCTTATTACCTCGAAAAGATTAGACCGCCGTTCTGGGAGTGGCTCGAAGAAGAGCTTAAAAAGCCCGACTCATTTCTAAAGGATGAACTGGACTTCCTCATGAGATACGAGTTCAGCGACGTAACTACATACAAAAAGATACTCGAAGCGATTGCGTTCGGTAAGAATACGCCCAAGGAGATTCGGGATTACGTAAAAGCAAAGCACTCCGATCTGACTCCTTACTTAAGCAATCTAATAGAAACGGGATTCGTCGTCAGAAGGGTCCCCGTAACCGAAGATGTAAGGTCGAAAAAGGGGAGATACTACATTTCAGACAACTTTGTAGCCTTCTGGTTCCGCTACGTGAATCCGAACTTTTCCGCCATCGAAGAGGGGATTTTTGATATCGATGAGATAAGAAGAGATTATCCAAACTACATCGGTTCGGTATTCGAAGAAGTTGCGAGACAATTTCTAATCGAGTTAAACAAGCGTAAGATGCTTCCCTTAAGATTTTCAAAGATCGGGAGCTGGTGGCATAGAGGCGAGGAAATAGATCTCATTGCGTTAAACGATGAGGAGAAGAAAGCCATGTTCGTAGAAGTCAAGTGGAGTGTGCTGGGGGAAAAGGACATCGATAGAATTCTGAAAGACCTTGAAAAGAAAGCCGAAAAAGTAGGATTGGACGACTTCACGAAGTTCTACGGCATCGTCGCGAAGAGAGTGGAAGATAAAAGAGACTTGATATGGGATCTGAGAGATTTTTCTAAAATTCTGAACAGATGTGTTTGAAGTCGCAGTTTTTGCACGACTTCGATTTCGAAGGTTTCGGCGTTCTGCCGTTCAGAATTTCGCGGCAGGATTTTACAGCCTTCTCGACGAAAATCCGACTTTCGTCTGTGACGTTTATCGTTTTTACGTCGTCGGATTCCGTTAGGAAGAGGTAGCATCTCTTTACGGGCTTTCCTATCGTATCTTCGAGGAGTATTCCGTAAAGAACGGCGGAATACTTCCACCAGGGCTTCAGGCTGTGACTGTATTTGACTTCCAAAGGAGCTAAATTTCTTCCATCTCTGACGACATAATCGACCTTGCCCTTAACACCCAACCTTTCGCTCTCAACTTCGAACTCCTTTGCGAAGATTTCGAATCGATCTTCTATCACGCTGT
>JALWBF010000222.1 GCA_027016055.1 Archaeoglobaceae archaeon
AGTAACCTCCACCTTGGGTAGGGTGCGGGGATCCTGACGCTCTGGGTCGCTTTGATGCCGTCCTGCTTTTCTGCTCTATACATCGTTTCCGGTTTTACAATTATCTTGCCGACTATAAGCGCGCCCTCTTCATCCTCCACCATCCCCCTCTCGTCATCAAAGCTGTAGAAGCCGGGTCTGCTCGAATCGCCCGTCTTCTCTTTCAAACCGAGGTCATAGACAAGCCTGGAGAGGACATGGTGCCTGCTTTTGCCCCCTTTGGTATAGTAGACCTCCAGCGTAACTACGCCCCACGCCTTGGGATTTAGCTTTTTTATATCAGAAAGGGTTACGCTTATATTGTTGTCGCCGTGTAATATGTAGTCGTTTACGGTTATCAGGGCGAAGGCCCTTCCCGTAACGTTTGTATAAACATTGACACCGTTTATATGCACATCTATATCGGCGCTGCTCCCTTTTATCCTTAGTTTGTAGATAGGCTCTTTGCCAAAGGTGTATCTGTCCATCCGTTTTCCTTGGGGGTGTTGTTGTGTCGTGTGCCGCTCTTCAGCGCCCGCATAGGCGAAAAAGATGCAGCCTATTAAAAGCAGCAGTGTGCCTCTCATGCTTGTTGCTCCTTGGAAAAGTGTCTCTCCATCTCCCCTATGAAGCAGAAGGGCTCTATGAGGGTTATCCTGTCGCTCTCTTTGAAGATGAGGGTCTGGGTAGGGGTCGGTTTTTGGGCACGTCTGCTTTTGCCGCCTGTGTTTTTGTTTTTATCATTGGAAATATATTCCGCATACGCATACCACGCATAATATATCGCCAGCCCGTCGGTGGTGATGTCTCCGTCGAAAGTCGGCTTCCCGCCCTGCCCGGCCTGAGTGATACTGAGGTTGCAGGTTATGTCGGTGCCGGCTTTGGGACTTTTTGCGGAGCCGGACTTGAATCCTGCCCCGGCTCCTACCTCTATGCCGAAAGTCGACGTTTGCATCCGTTATCTCTCATCGCGGCGGAGCCGTCTGTACGGCTACCGTGTTATCACCCACTCGCCTCTTTTGTTTAGGCGGTATTTGATGTTGTAGATGCCGTAAGTACCTGTTTTTCTATCGTAAATGGATATAGGTCTTATCCATGCGAGCTTACGGTTTTTTTCTATGACGAAGTAGAGATCGTCGGGGTTTTCATACTCCACGAGCTCTTTGTCCGGGTTGTTAATATCACTGATTATCAACTTCAAAAAACCACTCTTTAAACTTGCAATGTCGCTATATCCCGCTTTGGATATCTCCTCGAACCTCTCACTGAACAGGCCTATGATGCTTTGGGGGTTTTTGTTTTTAAGGGCCCTGCGTATCTTCGCATCGAGCGCATAGAGGGCCTGGATTTTTGGGCTCTTTTTCAGCTTCTCATACTCCTCTTCACTCAGGTAGTCGTAGTCGCTCTCTATGATATCGGGCGCGTCGAGAAACCTCCACCTTGGGTAGGGTGCGGGGATCCTGACGCTCTGGGTCGCTTTGATGCCGTCCTGCTTTTCTGCTCTATACATCGTTTCCGGTTTTACAATTATCTTGCCGACTATAAGCGCGCCCTCT
>JALWBF010000223.1:0-4006 GCA_027016055.1 Archaeoglobaceae archaeon
AAAAAAAGGAGCTATCCGTGGCAATCTATTCCAGGCGCCTTTCCATGAAAAAAACCACGGAAAGACGGTTTTGTTTTCCGCGGTGATGCTGTCTATTTTGACCTCCGATGCATTTTCCGCTTACGGAGAGCCTTCAGATGAAAGCGAAGCGGACAATACGAAAATTATAGAGTATTACGCTCCGGCCCCCATACCGAACGTTGTGTTTCCAGAAGCACCTCCAATGGCGGGAGATATAAGCGGAGAATATTCGGGACCGGAAGACGGAAGTAGCGACGGTCAGGGATCCGGGCCCGAAAATGGAAGCGGAACTCCTCCTGCGCCCGGAGGGTCCTCGGAAGGTCAAGACGGGCGGCCAGGGAGCGAGGGATGGTTTTCATCAACGGAAGTAAACGGAGATATCCTTCCGATATTCAAAATAGTCAAAGAACATTTTCCTGTCGGCAGCATAGGAAAAGACTATGGTATAGGAAAAGAGGAGGGTTATAAGTCTATAGAAGATGGAGTCGGCATGATCGTTCTTACGAAGGAGGAAGACTTTCCAGATAAATTTTTAACATACCAAAGAAAAAAACCACATCTTTCGGTAGAGTTTAAAAAGAGAAGGCTTGGAGGTTTCTTTGAATCTGCGAACGAGAGTTTCGAATCTTTCGTACATCAAAAACTTTCCATAGACCCAAAAACGTTTTTTATGGGAACCTCCGAAAGCGCAAGCGTTTATCATAACGGAGCCGATGGAACCCCAGGCAACCCCGGGACGATGACTCCGGACAACGAAGGAACGGGCGATACGGAAGCTACATCCAACGGAAGCAACGGCACCGGCGACAACTATAACGAGAGCGATGGAATGGCATATAATGACGGCTGGCCGTCATATAAATATAAGGGATGGGACGTTTACAAGAACTGTCAGGACGTTTTAAATCAAAATAGATCCTCCGGAAAATTCGCCAGTGGCTATTACGTTCTCGATCCGGACGGAAAAGGCGGCCCTGTAGAGCCTTTTATGACCTACTGCCAAATAAGAGAGAGCGTCATAGGGGGTGAAGACGAGGCCTGGAATCTTATAGGATTCAACGTTTTGGGTGGCCCGTATTCATCCCGGAAAATGACGCTGGACGCTCCTTCATTCCATTTTCTCAAAGTGGATTCGGATATATATACGGATACCCCGTGGACATATGCGAGAGATAAGCTTCGAAAAAACTACGATGGGAGCAATTTCAATAGGCATATCGGATTAAGCAAAGTTCCCTCCGGGATTCTGAAAAAAGAAGCTGTCAACGCCTTGGGCCATACAAATCAATCTAGAGACACGTATATTTTGGACGTAATGTTTGAATTTTGGGATGGCATGGACAGTAAGGGGGAACCGATCCGTCTTATAGTGCATGACGTAGATAAGCTATACGATGTGTGTATGGATTCGGCAAATAGCTCGTACGTTCCAGATTCAATACGCATCAAAGCTAATCGAGGGAAGCAGTTTTTATACTTTTTGAGAGGATTTTCCGATGAAAGCATAGTTGGAAATTACAGTCGAATCTATATGAGCTACCTGTACAATGGGGATATCGATGGAACGACCGCGATGGATTTGACCCTTTGCCCGATTATATTTAGTTCTTACAGAGGCTCTTTGGCCGGGAACAAAGCTCCTTCAAAAATAGAGTTCAAAATCCCTGTAAATATTGACGCCCATGAAGTTATATCTCCCATGGGAAAGGCAGATGAAGAAGGATATCCATTGGTTTTACTTGATAACGATTTGTACATGAGAAATGGAGAGATATATTCTCGAGCAAGATCATATGACCAAATGACAGAAGAGGATTACAGTCAAGAAGACGGATCTGTCATTCGTCTTGGATTGATGCGTTTGCATGCAGGCTTTCCACTGGCTGGAGGCGTTAACGTTTATATAAAAACGAGAACGAGAACGAAACCGCTGCAGGGTTCAAGCGGTTCCAGTCCGGCCGTTCATTAGTTTTAAAGCCGGCCCCTTAAAGGGGTTGACGAGGATTTTCAGGCAATAGCCGTATTCCTCGTTTTCTTTACCACCTGCCCCTCCACGAAGTAGTAGGTGGTTTCAATGCAGCCGGCCCCTACAGTTACACTGTTTTTGGCTGGCCTCTCCTCGCTTTCCCTCTTTCTTTCCCTTTCTCCGGCAAACTTCAATTTACCGCCTGAAAATTGATAAATCTTCATCCTTCCTCCTTCTTTAATGATAGTTTCTTCCGAACGAAAACGTTCGGAATGAATATCATGTATTATAAGCAAAGAATGAAAAAATAAAGAGAACGGTTCTAAAGATGGGCACTTTTCATATTCAAGCTATTTTGCTTTATTTTATTTTTCAAATTCATAAAAGTCAATAGATTACATCAAGCATATTTACCTAAGGATTTATATAGCACTTTTCATTGACTTTTTAGCAAATTAATAGTATAATATAGCTAAACAACGGTTATAAAGGGAGAGAGGCGGTGAAGCAGACAAAGAAATGGATCAAAGCGGCTATCTTGCTTTCACTTTTAGCGTTCCCTCTTTTTTCAGGAGAGTGCCTGCCGGATTTGAAAAAAATGTCTCCGTCCCAAAAGAGCGTTTTTTGGTACTCCTATCAAAGAGGGAAGCTTTTCGGATACGGAGAAACGATGGCGGCGATAGCCTGGCAAGAATCGTGCCTGGGAAAATGGAAGATAAACCTGGGGGACGGAAGGTACGGTTCGTTTGGAGCGTTCCACAATCTGGCCGAATCGGTTCTCAGAAGAAGAGGGGTGAAAATCAATGAATGGACGGCCTCCAGAATAGCCGAAAAGTTGATTACCGATATCGATTTCTCTTTTTTGGAAGCTATGAGCGAGATTAAATTTTGGGAGAAATACTGGAAGTCAAAAGGCGTTAAAAACGTCTATGAAAGAACGGTTGGAAGCTATAACGGCAGATTTAGATGCAGCAAAAAAGATTTTAAAAGTAATTTGCGAAAAATAAGGAAAATACGTGCTTTTGTCAAGAAAATTACCGCAAAAGCGTATCGTTAGGGCATCAAGGAGCCTTTCGCAGCCTGATCCGATTTTTGCTACAATGTGCAAAATATCGGTCATTGTCAAAAAATGGGAGTAGACGAAGCCATGATCAAAAAACTGGGAGAGCTTGAAGGTTTTTTTTATATATCGGACGTTCACATAGACACCCATACGGATACCGTATCCCCAAAAAAAATGGAACGGACGGTTAAAAACCTTCTTTTCGAAACGGAACAAGAGGCTTTCACGGGCAAAGTGCTGCTGATAGCCGGGGATATAGGCCACTATCCTAAACAGAATGCCGTTTTTTTGAAGGCCTGCGAAACCTTTTTCGAAACGGTGCTTTGCGTATTCGGAAACCACGAAATGTATCTTCTTCCAGGCTCGATGAAAGAGAGATATTCCGACTCTTTCAAAAAAATTGAAGCCATGAAAGACGAGATATATTCCGTATGCTCCAAAACGGAAGTTCTTGACGGAAAGTCCGTTTTTATAGACGACGTTTCCGTTTTCGGAACGCCCATGTGGTACGACTTTTCTTTTTTAACGAAAAAGGGATATGGGGAGGAATACGCTTTGCATATATGGAAAGCCGTTATGAACGACGCGAGAATGATAGAGGGCAGAAACGGACGTTTCGACCCTTTGGAGTATTTCGACGAACAGATGAGGAAGTTGGCTTCGAAAGAGGCTTTTTCCGCCGACGTTATTCTTACCCACGTTCCACCGATTCCTCTGGGAAACCGGCTGTACGGAAATTCGGATTACGAAGCCTTTTACTGTTTCGACGGAAAGGAGTTTTTAAAAAACTGCAAAGCCAGATACTGGATATGCGGGCACAACCACGAGCCCAGACTGAACGGAGTGGAAGTCTACGGCACGAAAGTGGTTCTCAATCCGGCGGGATACGGATTTGCTTAGGGGCAAGAAACTACCAAAACGAAAGAGAGTTCAGTTTCGTTTTGAATAGGCTGATA
>JALWBF010000223.1:4016-5506 GCA_027016055.1 Archaeoglobaceae archaeon
AAAATTTTTTTGTGACAAAATTGAATATTGCGAGAGGTTTCTTCATTTCGCTCCTCCCGAGATAATTTTCAGCGTCTGCGAAGGAGAGAAAGACTGTATCAGCCTATTCAAAACGAAAGAGAGTTCAGTTTCGTTTTGAATAGGCTGATACAGTCTTTCTCTCCTTCGCAGACGCTGAAAATTATCTCGGGAGGAGCGAAATGAAGAAACCTCTCGCAATATTCAATTTTGTCACAAAAAAATTTTCGATTATATATGAATATTGAAAGTTTTATTTTATAAGAGTTTTTTAAGATAAAAAAGTGTACAATTTCAAAGCTTTAAGCTAGGCTTGGCTGGCTTAGAAAGGATTACTCCCGGCAACGGGGGGAAAGGGTTGGATTTCCTGGCAACCCGACCGCCGCCCGATACGGGCGGACCACCAAGCAAGCCGGGGAGGCGTTTGGGTATGATCCAGGCGTCTTTCGTGCACAAACTGTCTGCGCGGAAGCCGACTCGTAAGAGCGTGGACAACGGTCATCAAACCGCGTCTTGAGCGCCAAGCGGTGTAAAGACGTCGGGCCGACAACCCGGAAGTCCGCGTCAAACGCTCGCATGAGTCGGATCCAACCGGTAGCATGTCCGGTCAGACCCGGCCCACACCGGGAAAGGCTGACGTGCATTCTGTTTCGGGGTTGGACTTGATTGGACTTCCTCGATCCAGAACGCCGAGTAACCTGTGGGGTGAAAGGTAGGTGGGGGCGTGTGGCATTCCGTAGCCCAAAAGGTTACGGAACCACCGGGGCGGCGCGTCCCCGCCAGGTTTGGCTTTAGCTCAATGGTAGAGCAACCGACATTATAATCGGCGTGTTGTGGGTTCGAGTCCTACAAGCCGTCAGAAAAAAGCGAAAGTCCGCCCCGCCAGCGTCCGAAAGCGGCCTAAGCCCGGACATCCGAAAGGATGAATCCGGGCGTCCAAAGCCCGCAAGGCGGAGGACGTTGGCAGATTTCCCGCACGGTGGGGTAGCGCCCCTTTGCGGCCCGCAAGGTCGACGGTAAGGAAACTGCCGAGTAGGACGCTGGGACAGTGGAACTGCCACCACTATAAAAAGGCGGTCGTGTCGTCGTACCAAGACGGAGTTCTTGGTGGACAAGGTGGGAAAACCCCAATGCCTGCCAGCTTTGGGGATAATCCACTGAAAGCGGTGACGTGAAAAAGGGTAGTCTCACCTTTTTCCCACTTGTCTTCTTTTTGCATCTTCATGTATTTTAAAAAACCGCAAAAACTTCAATACTTCAATAAAAATAGAAACCAACTATCCCACTCCAAAAAAACGCAGGCAAATCTTCAATTGAGGTTTCAGGAGATACACTCAAAGACAAACGGAGAATTTTCCGGCAGCCTCTATGATGCTCGCAGTGCTTCTGCCATCCGCCAGATCGATGGACACCGTATCGCCCGCTATGTGGCTGCCTACCACCGCTTTAGGTTTATAAATTCGGTGTGGCTA
>JALWBF010000224.1 GCA_027016055.1 Archaeoglobaceae archaeon
TCGTGAGCTATGCACATAGCGATGAGGATGTCGAAAAGACGATCGAAGCCGTGGGAACATGTCTGAGAAGGTTGTAGTCGGAACGAGAGGAAGTAAATTAGCCTTGGCTCAGACGGAAAAAGTCGTAAGAAAACTAAAGGAAGCGGGATACGAGGTAGAGATCAGAATAATCAAGAGTGCCGGAGATATAATGAAGGATAGACCGTTGTATGAGTTCAAGGGAACCGGAGCCTTCGTCAGAACTCTCGAACTCGCATTGATTGATGGCGAGATCGATATTGCAGTTCATAGCTACAAGGACATTCCGAGTGCGAGGGTTGAAGGAACTTCAATAGCCGCTGTGCTTGAAAGGGAAAGCCCGTGCGACGTTTTCATTGCGAGGGACGGTTCCACGCTCGAGGATATAAAAGAAGGAGCATTAATCGGAACATCTAGCTTGAGGAGAAGGGCACAGTTGAAATGGTATAGACCCGATTTAAGATTCGAGAATCTGAGGGGAAACGTGGATACGAGGCTAAGAAAGCTCAATGAAGGATTGTATGATGCTATAGTTTTGGCTGAAGCCGGATTAATTAGGCTCGGATTGTCCGAAAAGATAAGATACCAGAGATTAAATCCGGAAATATTTGTGCCTTCCGCAAATCAGGGTATAATCGCTGTGGAAACGAGAAGAGGAGAGGAAGATCTGGTGTCTTTCATGAACGACGAGAAGACCGCTTTGGAAGCAGAGGTTGAAAGGGCCGTTATAAGGGAGCTCGGCATAGGATGTGCTGTTCCGGCTGGAATTTACGCAAGATATGAAGGGAAGGTTCGGCTAATCTGCCAAATTTTGTCCGTTGACGGAACCAAAGAAGTTAGGATCGATGAGGAACTTAATCCTAATACCGCTGTTGAAGAGGCAAAAGAGATTGCGAGAAATTTGAAGGAGGAGATAAAGCATCTCATTCCGAGGTTTTAACGAGTAAAGCTAAAAACTTGGAGCTGAGAATGTGACGGGAAAGGTTTACATAGTCGGAGCGGGACCGGGAGGATTGGATTTAATTACGAAGAAGGCTGAAAGGGTTCTGAAGGAAGCCGATGTGATCCTATACGACGAGCTTATCGGGGATGATCTGAAGGAATTTTTGAAGAAAACGAAGGCCGAGCTCGTGGATGTCGGAAAAAGGGCTGGAAGGCATAAGAAGAGGCAGGAGGAGATAAACAGATTGCTCGTGGAATATGCTAAGCAGGGTAAAAAGGTTGTAAGGCTTAAGGGCGGTGATCCGTTCGTTTTTGGAAGAGGCGGAGAAGAAGCGGAGTTTTTGGCCGAGCACGGAATTCCGTTCGAAGTCATCCCCGGCGTGACTTCGGCAATAGCAGTTCCAGCTTACGCCGGAATTCCGATTACCCATAGATCGTTCGATCCGGCGGTCGTTTTCATCACCGGAAGGGAAGCAAGGGAAAGGCTGAATTGGGAGGCTTTGGCAAAGCTGAACGCCACGATAGTAATTCTGATGGGAGTCTCGAATTTGCGGAGGAACGTAGAGAAATTGCTGAAGCACGGGAAGGATCCGAATACGCCGGTAG
>JALWBF010000225.1 GCA_027016055.1 Archaeoglobaceae archaeon
CCCTGTAGCCGAAGTGTGTCAGCTTCGTGTCCAGGTCGTAGAGCCCGCCGGCGAAACCGAACGGCACTCTGAAGTCCGGGTCGGTGTCGGTCACTATATTACCGAAACTGTCGTAAACGATCTCTTTAACGATGTTACCGTCTATGTCGGTAACGGCCCTGAGGCTGCCTACCTGGTCGTAATGAAGGTAGAATCTCCCGCCCGATCAAGGGGCCTGACCCCGTGATGCCCTAAAGTCTGATAGAGTTCACCCATATATCACACCCATATGAATAATCCAGGTAGAAAATAATGTTATGACCAACCCTATATATTGGAATAATTTATAATTTATTTTAGCTCCCTTAGCGATCAAATGATTCCAATAGAGCCAATCGGACCAAAGCAATAATTGTAAAACAATATATAGTCCTGCTATTGCAAAAGCATCTATTAGAGGAACGATTTCGGTCTCTCCTGTAGGAGGCTTAATGCGATATCCTACAAATAAAAATCCCCCTGTATATAAGATAAAAAATGTTCTTATCTTTTTTATGGTATCTATTGACATGGCTCTTTCGGTTTACATGATGATGCGTTAGCATAATTTATTGCATTCATAATAAAATCCGCGCCAAGACCGCCAAAGATGGCCAATGTGCTTTCCGAAGTTGCAAAGAAACCGACATCAAGCATCAAGGGGTCTGACCCCGTGATGCCCGTGATGCTCGCTTTTCAGATACGATGTTATTCAAGAGCCTATAGTACTCAACCATTTCGTTTTCATTTTTCGGATCGAAATTATCTACAGTGTTCAAGACAAATTTCCCGTCATCCGATACAAAATACATCATACCTTTACCTTCAAACAGGCATATATACTGCTTTCCTTTAATGTGAGAAAGTTTTTTCTTAAATTCTTTGCAACTCTTTTTCAGCATTTCAATATTTATAGTTTGCGGTTCTTTTAAAATTTCAGCTTTAAGGTTTTTGTTGCCGACTCTACTTCCGGCTATTACATACGAGTGCCCATTCTCTTTAAAATATGCCCAATAAGGGAATGGAAAGTTGACTATATAACCATTTACTTTTAAAGAAGGTCCGTTAATCAGATACTGAACCGGGTTGGTTAGCTTTGTTATGTCATATATCCCTAAGACAACAATGGAAATCAATAATACGATAAAAAATTTTCTATATTTCATTTTAAAACTTTCCGACTGGGCCTAATTTACATACACTTTTTGTAGTCCCTTTGCCCATTTTTTTCATCAAGGGGCCTGACCCCGTGATGCATTCCTGTAGCATCAATGGGCCTGACCCCTTTAATGTAATGTAGTAATGTAGGGTCAGACCCCTTGATGCTGACCCTATGATACCCGACTAAATTGTTATTCCTCTGTTTCATTGTTTTTCTTTGGCATATCGACTACTTCAATTTTTAATTTTTTTGATCCACTAGCAAGATGTTCAATATTTTTAGAAATTTTTTCTATTTCTTTTGCAATTTTTACAGATGTTTTTTCATTTGCATCTGTGCCTTCGAAAGATTTGATATCTAATTTGCAGTTTATAGGTCTCATTAATTTATCATTTTTTTTAAAATAACATGTTGCAATTATTGGTTCATCGCCTAAAGCCTTTTGCAATCCACCATATTGTCCCCATGTTAGTTTTCTTGTTTCACCGGGACCAAGTGCTGGGATACCATCAATAAGTGGGCCTCTGTCCATTAATTCAGCATCTTTGGCATTTTTTTCATCTATGCCAAATGCACGAGCTGGAATAGGCTTTGAAAACTTGAAGCTAATATCATGTGCTAGTCCTGTGCCAATATTTTTTACTATCAATTGCAAAAAAGTTGGTCGATCCTCGTCATGAACAACTGAGATTATCACACATGGATCTGATTGCACTTCAAGTAATTTTCGTGTCAGTAAAACATACCGAAATGTCAATCCAGCCAAAACTAAAGTTGCAATAGCTGTGACCCAAGCACTCCAGTCAAGAGATGTAGAAAGTGTTTCTAGTGTTAAATTGTTATCCAAAGCCAATCCTTCTTGAGGTATAATGCTACACATCACCTGCAGCAAAAACAGAGTGAGGAACAAGTGGTGCTTGTTGCTGTCCCGATGCATGTGATTGTTATGCAATTATTTCATTTTCTGCACGATGAATTCTTTCCATTAAATATCTATAGTGCATGTGGTCCGATTTTTCTTCACATCTCATCATTAATTCCTCGGTTTCTCGCATTAACCTTTGAAGTTTCTCTATCCTTGACTCTAATGAGAGGCCTCGAGAATTTAATATGCGATCAAGTTCACTACTGATCCGCTCATATTCAATAGCCATAATTGACTCTTTACGAGATTCTCTTGTACGCTCCATCATTGTCATCTCAAGCATTTTACGCATATCTCTCATTTCAGCTTGGAGATAGTCAAGAGCCAGAGATTCTTTCCCATTCTCAATATCTGGTATTTGTGCTGGACTTTGTAAAGCAAGTAATTTGACTATAGAATTTACATTGCCAGCATCTCCTTCTGCCTTTACAGTTGCCTCTATTGCGTCCTTTAGCTCACTTTGACTCTTAATTACTTCGTGATACTTCATATCTCTTGAATATTCGAGATATCTCAAAGGCGCAATATCAAATATTCGTGGAGTGCCTTTTTCTTGTATTAAAACAACTGGCTTGTCAAATGCTTGGCGAACTCCTAGCTCAAATAATACGTTCGGATTCCTAGTACTCAAGTCGCAGATAGCTATTGGGGCATCAATCAGTTTTTTTAGTATATCCAAATGGATTAGATTAGTTTCCTTTACCTCATCAGCCCGTATTGGAATGTAGCCTGCCTGCTCACAGGAAGGTTGGATTATATTTTCATAGACGTGTCGAAAATGCCCTTGCGGGTAATCATCATGATCACCTATTGGCATAATAATGAAACAAGATTTTTTCTTATTCTCTCTCATAATTATTTACCTATAAACTATTTTTCTGCATAACGGGCCGCGGGTCACCGACGGTCCTCTAAAAATTTTAATTTTTTGAGGGTTACTCGGTGCATCCGCTTGTTATCTGGTGCGAAGCAGCAGATAACAAGCAGGAGTTCAGCCCGCGGCCAGTTATCTCAGATGCACAGCATCTGAAATAACTATTTATTGAGCATCAAGGGGTCTGACCCCGTGATGCCCGCAACTCAACCCCCACGGATCCACCAAGTTAACCGGATCGTTCAGCACATACCCATAGAGGTTGCTGTCGCCCCCTTTGAAGCCTATCGGGTCTTTGGATGTCCATTTGCCGGTATAGGCGTCATATTCACGGAAGCCAAAGTGTATAAGCTCGTAACTTAGTCATTTCCAGTAATTGTTAAGCTTCTGACTTTAAACTCGATCTTCCCTGAAGGCGAAAAGTATATGATGATTTTATCATTATCTATAACTTCAATATCATATATTTTTAAATTATCATTGCAATCCAAATTTATAAGAAAATTTTTTTCTTTTTTTTCCAAGTGGAAAATTAATTGTATATTATTCAAAAATTGATATTCTTCAAAACCTTCAAAGTTTGCCATTAGATCATCAACTACGATAATAATTTCTTGATCTGTATCAAAACAAACTTTTTTCACTATCGCATCATGAAAACAACCATAACTATCTAGCAATTTTTCTATATCGTAATAATTGATTACTTTATTAAAAACTTTATTAATATCTAAGATCATTATACTCCTTTTATGGTGCCAACACAGGACCAACAACCGGTACTAACAAAGGTAAAACAAAATACCATGGTAACGGCTTAGGTTTAATATTTGGCATATTGCAACTATAAGAATTATCACTATCGTTTGGTTCTGGATCAGGGATTTCTGCACCAGGAGGTAAATGGTTTTTACCTCTATTATGATGCCAATGGTCCTTCCCTCTCCAGCCCGGTTTGCCTGGTTGCCCTTTGTGCCATTCCAATTCATCACCAGTTTTAGGGTAAATCCATTTTTCGCCATTAGGATTTCTATGATTAGGGTCTTTAATCCATCCATCTGGCAACCCAGCAGGATCTTTAGGCAAGATTAACAACCCCCACGGATCCACCAGATTAACCGGATCGTTCAGCACATACCCGTAGAGGTTGCTGTCGCCGCCGGCAAAGAGTATCGGGTCTTTTGCCGTCCATTTGCCTGTATAGGCGTCGTACTCCCTGTAGCCGAAGTGTGTCAGCTTCGTATCCGGATCGTAGAGTCCGCCGGCGAAACCGAACGGCACTCTGAAGTCCGGGTCGGTGTCGGTCACTATATTACCGAAACTGTCGTAAACGATCTCTTTTACCGTCTATCGTCACGGCGTACGGAACCCTTTCGTCGGCGTACTCGAAGCGTGCTTTGATGTTGCCGTCTGCATCGTAGACCGCCGGCGGGGTGATAAGATTTGCAAAGCACTTGTACTAATAACTTCTTTTCTGCTTGTTTCCCATCAAAGAAGTGCACTCTCTTTCTATCTTTTCAAGATAATCCATAGAAGCATTTTGGTCGTATTTGACTATCAACCGAATGCTCCTTTGGTTGATATACTTACAAAACTCGGGAATATCTTTGCTGCTCATGTCACTATCCTTCAACGCTATGATTGCACGTTGTATATCTGCTGACAATAATTTTTTTACAACGTCATAATTCCCTTTATCCAATTCATCGAGAAGAATTATTTCAAATCGTGCTTGTGCACTATTCTCCTTCAATATCACTCTATTTTCCAAATAAAAAAATAGATAAAAAACAGCAATTGCACACAGAAGAATTACTACAAAAAAAGATATTACTCGCATGTTTCTCTACATCCGTTCACCATAAACTCACTATATTGTACACGGCATTCACTATCTGTGCCGCAAAACTTAATTGCCTGAGGTATATAATAATTGCATATCTGCCTATCTGTCAGATTGTTTTCAAAACCTCGTCGACACTCCTGGCAAAACCTTTCTTTTCTGGCTTTCTCACTAGCTTCACTGGCAAAGATTTCCAAAAGCCATTCTTTAAAACTTTTTAACCCCCACGGATCCACCAAGTTAACCGGATCGTTCAGCACATACCCGTAGAGGTTGCTGTCGCCGCCGGCAAAGAGTATCGGGTCTTTTGCCGTCCATTTACCTGTATAGGCATCATATTCACGGAAGCCGAAGTGTGTCAGCTTCGTGTCCGGATCGTAGAGCCCGCCGGCGAAACCGAACGGCACTCTGAAGTCCGGGTCGGTGTCGGTCACTATATTACCGAAACTGTCGTAAACGATCTCTTTAACGATGTTACCGTCTGCATCGGTAACGGCCCTGAGACTGCCTACCTGGTCGTAATGAAGGTAGAATCTCCCGCCCGTGCCGTCTGTCATGCTTACGGGCATCCTCCCGTCTGCATACTCGAAGCGCCACACAAGGTTGTCATCTTTATCATAGACCGCCAACAGGGTCGTGAGGTCTTCCCAGAGGTATTTCTCGA
>JALWBF010000226.1:0-317 GCA_027016055.1 Archaeoglobaceae archaeon
ATAAAAATCATAGCTCTTTTAAGCGGTTTCGTAGGAGGGTTTGTTTGGATGATACTGAGGAATAAACTTTTTGGTTCAAAATGTAGTTCAAACGTTTCAGCATCCGGACAATCAGAAATATGGGACGACTGATCCATCAAATCAATGAGATGTGGAAATATTGACATATCCCCCACACACAAATGCGGGGGGATTCTGGCTTTAGGCGCAGGAAATACGTCAAGACGTTTTTTGGTAATTATCAAAAAGCGCAAAACCCAAGCGCCATCAGGGTAGGGACTGCTCGTAGAGCCTGTGGAGGTACGCCACAAAGCGGA
>JALWBF010000226.1:327-1565 GCA_027016055.1 Archaeoglobaceae archaeon
TTGAGACTTTTTTTTCGTTATATTGATACTCCACCCCCTAAAAGAGGTAGATTCCCGCTCCCCTGAGCGACCTCAGGTTGCCGGCGGGCATTTTGGGTCAGGCGTATCCCGCCTTGACCGGCGGATTCGGTTTTTGTCCGCCATCGGGTATTATGCCGAAAATCGGGTTGCGCCCGAATGACCTTATATCTACCTCCTTAACGAGATGGTTTTACGGTCATTTTTGATAATAAATATATGGAGTCGGGGCATCGACTCTCGACATAGGGGAGGCAAGATCGGCTACTGTCGGCATCCCCGCTTAAAGCCGGAATCCTCCGCCTAAAGAAGGCGTGAGGAGTATGTCAACCATATATATTTTTCCGACACTTCCTCGGCCACTAACCGGTATCCGCGAGAGGTCAAAAGAGCGTTCATCTCCAAAGCGTCCTTTCTGGTTCTTGAGAAAAAACGTTCCCTGCCGGATTTTTCGAAAGATTCTATCTCCCCGTGGTGACACAGAATGGAGCCTACCCGTCTCCCTCTATACTCCTCCGAAACGGCGAGCATGCTCATAATGAAGTCGTTTTCATCGACGTCTATCCCATTGGCAGACAAAACCTTAATGACGTTTTCCCCATCCTCGTATCTTTTCAAAGGGACGGCTCCGAAAATACCAACAACTTTATCTTTTTTCACGGCAATAAGGAGAACGCCTTTTTCGATATGTTCTCTGATCTGTCTTTCTATCTCTTTTTCGTCTCTTGGAGGAGCCGAAAATACTTCCATATAGAGACGGACTATGTTTTCAATATTTTTGCCGTTACAGTCAATCCAGTCAATCAATTCTATTCTCATTTTTTTTCCTTGTGTCGATTTTCGTCAATCTCTTTCAAATGCGGCACATTGACATATCTCCAGCGCAAAGACAATTCTTACGTCTCGTTATCCCCGCTCTCATTGTCTGCTTTTTTTCAGACTCCCCGTTTCATCGCATTTTTCTCCGCTTACATAAAATTGCCGCAAATCCAGCATTCTATTCTCCATAAAATAAACCGTTTTTCCGTCCATGCAATATTTTTCATATTGAAAATATTTTCCTCCTTTTCCATGTGTTTTCGTGTTTTCTGCCAACATTGCCATAGTAAATCCAAAAAAAATTGTAACGACCACTATAACGATTCCCGTTAGATCCGGATGCTCAATGGCGGCATTTAAAAAGCTTTCGATTTTATTTTTCCCATTATTTTTCATTATAT